>JBCBDI010000106.1:0-8157 GCA_038529885.1 Pseudomonadota bacterium | reverse complement strand
GGGGTCCAGATCTCTTTGGTGGAAGGCCGGTTACCGGCGACCCCAGCGTAGGCTGGGGTCCAAGGAGCTATCTCAAACAAATAGCCCAGTGGAACCCATGGTCCCTGGATACCTGCCTGCGCAGGTATCTACGGCTATACTGCTAGAGCGCAGGCCCGCGTTGCAATAGGTCGCCCGCCCGATGCGCCTCAAGGCGATGGCGGCCGACATCCACATAGTCTGTAATCAAACCATCCGCGCCAGCGTCTAAGAGCCGGTCCATCTCGGACGCCTCATTGATCGTCCAATATTGCACGCGAAATCCGCGGGCGCGCGCGGCGTTTAGAATACGAGGATGGCTAAGATCCAGCCCGGCAGCCGACACTGGGATCTGCATCGCCACAGCTTCGGTTTGGATCAAACGCGAAGCGCCAATCCGCGCAGCGAGAACGAAATTGCGCACCTCGCCGGAGGACATTGACGTCGCCACGTTCGGACACGCGCGCCGAAAGGTCTTCATCGCGCCATCATGAAAGGAACCGACCAGGACGCGCGGCTCCGCGTCCGCGGTCTGGATCACCTCGCACATGGCTTCGGCGGCGCTGTCCGTGTCATTCTTGATTTCCAAGATCCAGCGGGCGTCTGGAAACTGTGCCAGCGCAGCCTCTAGGCGCGGGATCACTATGCCCAATCCTGCGAACGAGGTGTCGCCGATTTCAGTGCGCGCGCCTGCATCGGCCTCGGCGAGGTCTGACCAGTCATAATCTACAATCAAGCCGGTCAAATTTGTGGTCCGGTCGAGCGTATCATCGTGGCGCAAGATCAAAACACCATCCTGGGTCTGCTGAACGTCGGCTTCCAAAACGTCTGCGCCCATTGAGACGGCGCGCTCTAAAGCGAATATCGTATTGGCCGGCGCGTGACCGAGGCCGCCGCCATGGGCGATGATCTCAACCTGACCTTTCGGCACAGCGTCAAAATAGACATGCGAAACGGGCGGCGGGGCGGGCCAAAAGAAAACCCCGATCCCAATCAAAACGGCCAGACCGGCCAAGAAGCGGAACGCACGCATCATCACGAGATCCGATCTTGGCAGGTCTGACCGCAAGAGGCCAGATTGGAAAAGGTCTTAGCTGACCAGTGACAGGGCAGAGAGCTGGCTCGCAATCGCTGAATAGGCCGCTTGAAGCTCTGCACCATTCGAAGCGTCGAAGAAGCGATTATCGTCGCCTGTGCAGTTTTTCAGGGTCGTCTTCGCGCTGTTTGGGGCTTGGAAAGCAACGGCGTATACGATCACGTTTTGGTCGCGCATCTTCTCGCACATCTTTTCAGCCTGATCATCGCTATCGCCCATGGCAGAGACATATTCTTCATTGAAAATGCCATCGGTCATCAGGATCACGGCTTTGACCGTATCTGGAGCTGTATAAGAAAGCGGCTTCGACGCAGTTGGCCAGATATCGTCCCATTCAGGGGCGATCAGGTACCAAGACCAGGCGACGCCGAGATGTCCTGCGGTTCGTCCACCAGCGGTCAGCGAGTCGATCGCGGTATTGAACGCGGTGAGGTCATCCGTCAGCGGCAAAAGAGAAGACGTTGGGCAGCTATTGGCTTGATCGCCGACCCATTTGCCCACTTCCGGCTTATCATCTTTCCACGCTGCTGTGCCGGTGCGTTCTGACACGCAAACCTTGTCCAGGCCATCTCCATCAGAGTCATCATTGGCCGGACGCCCAAGCGCGGCATTGCCATAAGCACCTGCATTCACAGAGGTCGCATAGCTGACAAAAGAGATCCGCACGCGGTCACCCGAACCTGGCGTGATCAGTGTGGACGCAGCATTTTTAGCGGCGTTCTTAAGGTCGGTCAGTTTGCTGCCACCCATTGACCCGGAGACGTCCAGCATCAGCGCCAGATCGAGCTTGGTCAGGTTGGCACGCGCGGTCGCTTGATTGGTCGAGTCCATATCATTGCGCGTCATATGCTCGCCGATCATGGTTGGCGTCTTACAGGCGGCTTGAACATTTACGGTTCCGGTGGTCCGGTTGACGTTGATGATCGCATCCTGGCACGCCACATCTGTATGGGTGCTGAGGAGGTTGGCGCGATAAGACGCTTGCGCAATGGCGATAATATCGGCGTCAGATTTTGTCGCATCTTCGAGCGCCCGGGCGGCGGCCAATGAGGCCGCGTCTACCGCCGCTTGAACATGCTTGTTGGAGCTGAGATGCCGCGAACTGTCGATCGCGAACGCGCCGACTAGAAGCAATGGTACAAAAATGAGCGCAAAGATCATGGCAGTATTGCCGCGCGCATCGTTCACCAGTCTCGTATAGAGCCGTTCCATAATATGTCCCCTCGTACCGTAACGGTACAACGCAGTGAGTTCTCCTGTCAGGCGAGCAATTCTGGTGCCAATTCCCCGATTAGGGGGCGTAAATCGCGTACGGTCTTGGCGCACGCTTGAAGCGAGGCCGGGTTTGCGTCATTTGAGAGCGCATGGACCATCTGCCAGCCTTTCAGGCGAGTCTCGAAGCCGTTGCAACACATTGCGAGGATGTGGTGCCGCCCGTTTACGCGGCTTTGATGGCCCGTTTTCCAGAATTTGAGGCGCTTTTTGTGCTCGACACAGACATGGGCGCGCGCGGGCATATGCTAAATGAAGCCCTAACAATGGCTGAGGGATTGCTGCAGAATGACCCGATTGCGAACAGTTTCGTCTCGGCCGAGCGGATGAACCACGAGGGCTATGGCATCCAGGATGATGCGTTTGAGGCCTTCTATGCCGTCATGGCAGACGTGTTTCGCGATCTTGCCGGTGCGGACTGGTCTCAGGACATGACGGCGGCGTGGAATGCGGTGTCAGACGCCGCAAGAACAGCGAAATTGTAATTTCTTGCATCCAATACTGGGTGTGTTTGCATCTCAGTAAGTGAGCCCGCAAATTGGGCGCACTAAGAAGGATGCAATACAATGGAAGACGTTCTCATTCCGATTTTCTTTTTTCTGGCGATCATCTCCGGAATTTGGCTGTTCAGTCACTATAACTATAAAAAGCGCCTGACCGCGCACGAGACGCTGCGCCTCGCCGTCGAGAAAGGCCAAGAAGTCTCGCCCGAATTGGTTGAGCGGATGTCTTACCTCAATGACCCGATCAAATCGGATCTGCGTCGCGGCATATTGCTGATCGCCTTCGGGATCGCGTTCATGATCCTCGGATCGATTGTGCCGCATGATGAGCCTGAAGCCACGCGCGGCATTATCGGCATCGCCTCGTTTCCGATTGTGCTCGGTCTGGCTTATCTTGGCCTCTGGCGTTTCAGCCACGACCGCTAGTGTTTTAGGCTGAGCGGGCGCGTGAAATCAGATATGGATCTCGCTTATGATGCCGCCTCGGGACAAGAGGCGGCATTCGAGACGCTTGTGCGCCGCTACCAGGGCACAATACGCGGGCTCACCCGTCGGTTGGCGGCGCGCCCGGTCGAAGCCGATGATTTGGCGCAGACCGCATTTCTTACCGCATGGCGCAAAATCGGATCCTATCGCGGCGGGTCCTTCAAAGCTTGGCTCTGCACAATTGCCTATCGTGAGTTCTTGCAAGCGCGGCGTAAGCAAAAGCCTGAGATTGAGTTTGATGAAGGCGCGCACGTCATCGCGTTTGACGTCTCTGCGGCGCGGATGGCGGATCATATTGATCTCGATCGTGCGCTCAAAACGCTGCCAGAAAACCAACGTATTTGCGTGGTTCTCTGTGTTGCAGCCGGACTGAGCCATAGCGAAGCGGCGACCGCGACTGGGTTCCCGTTGGGCACGGTGAAGTCCCATGTTGGGCGCGGCGTGGCGGCATTACGTGAACAGCTTGCCACTGAAACTGTGGCGTGATGGAGTAGAAAGATGCAAAGCGAAGACAGACATGACGACCTGACCACGCTGTTTGAGCGACAAGACGAGGCTTTGCAAAGCGAGGCTTTTGTCGAGCGGGTGATGACACCGATTTACAGACGGGCCCGTTGGCGCGCTCCGTTTTTGTTTGGCGCCGGTGGGATCGGGGTCGGCGCGGCGCTGTCGCAAGTTGGCGGCCTCTGGGAGGCGCTAAAGGCGAATGCCCCAAAACTGCCTTCGGATGTGAGTGTCTCGTTCGAGGCAATCCCGGCCGCGCAAGTGTCGCTTGAGTCTCAATCGATATGGGTGGTCGCGGCTGCGATCATCATACTCGGGTGTGCCGCGCTGGTGGTCAGCGAACGCGCTTAGCCTGCGCACCATCGTGCACAAATGGAGGTCGGCAAGAGACGTTCATCATTGAGATGCGGTAGGGCCATTTCCCCCATTTCCACTATGCCGCCAAAATCCTGCAAATGCCCGCTCAGCGCTTGCGCCAGCGCAATATGAGACAGGCGCACCGCATAGGCCGTGAGGATCACAAAGAGCGGTTCAGGCGATAAGAGCGCCCGAACGTTTTCAAGCAGGCCTGGAAGGTCTTCTTCGAAGCGCCAGGTCTCATTCTTGGTGCCGCGCCCAAACTTTGGCGGATCGAGCACAATCGCATCATAGGTATTGCCGCGCCGGATTTCTCGGGCAGTGAATTTCATAGCATCATCAGCAATCCAGCGGATCGGCGCCTCGGCAAGTCCGCTCATCGCGGCATAGTCTTTCCCAAATCCGTTTGATTTCGGACTGGCGTCGAGATGCGTCACCTCTGCGCCAGCCTGAGCCGCGGCGAGGCTCATCATGCCGGTATACCCGAACAGATTGAGCAATCGGATCTTGCGCCCGGCGCTGCGGATCTGGTCCTGCGCGAAAGCCCAATGTACGCTGTGCTCTTGGAAGAGTCCGAGATGGCGGAAGGGCGTGCGTCTCGCGTTTAAGTGCAGGCCGCGCCATTCCATTGGCCAGACATCAGGCGCAGCCGGATTGATGAGCCGCCAATTGCCGCGATCATCGTCGCCGGTCTTAGCATCAAAGCGGGCATCGGCTTGCCAGGTCTCGACTGGTTGCTGGGGGGGCCAAAAGGCTTGCGGGTCGGGGCGGATGACCGTCTGGCTGCCAAAACGTTCCAGCTTATGTCCCTCACCGCTATCGAGGAGCGCGTATTGGGAGGCGTCCCATTGATCGGCAAGGAAGAGCTTTTGTTCCAGCTTCATCAGGCAAACCCTCTTTGACGCCAGCCTTCATACAGCATGATGGCGGTTGCTTGAGCGAGGTTGAGACTGTCCGCCCCGCCGCGCATTGGAATGAGGCAGAGCGTATCGCATTGGGCTTCAATATTGGTCGGTAATCCCGCTTGCTCATTGCCCATCAGGATGAGGCTCGGGCGTTCGAACGCGACGCCTGTATGACCGACCGTACCGTTGACGCTCGCGGCAACCATGGAAAGGCCTGCTGCCTGTCGCCAGGCATTGAACGCGTCGAACCCTGCGCGCGCGAGCTTCACATCAAAGAGCGAGCCCATAGACGCTCGGACGGCTTCCACGCTGAACGGGTCACAGCATTGCTCAATGAGAATAACCCCAGCCGCGCCCGCACAATCTGCGGTGCGCAAGATGGTGCCGAGATTGCCGGGATCGCGGCATTCATACAGCCCGATCCATAGACCGGGGTCTTCAGATGGCAGGTCAGCGAGATCTAAATCCCGCTGACGAATAGCGGCGATGACGGCTTGCGGATTGTCCTTGCGGGCGATCGACCCGGCAAGGCGATCCGGCACTTGTACGACGCGTGCGCCTTGTGCCATCGCCCGCTGAGCGAGCGCTGCCACATAGTCTCTTTCAATGCCAGAATTGGAAACGACCAGCGTTTCAACTTGCCAATTCTGTGCGAGTGCTTGCTCGATCAGTCGCGCGCCTTCGGCCAAGAAAAGCCCTGTCTCACTTCGACCTTTTTTGCGGTCCAAGCTGCGCAATTGCTTGATCAGCGGATTGCTGGCGGATGTGATTTGATCGAAAGAAACGGTCATAAGCGCCCTGTAACACGCACTTGCCTGATTCCAAGTGATAAGGCAGACCTTGAGGTAAATGCAGTCTACAAGGGAGATTGCGATATGGGAGCTTATGACACAATGACCGCAGGCCTGAGCGGAGCAGGCCTGGCACTGTTGACCATCATTACGGTTCACGGAACGTCGGAGTATCATCTCAACGCAGAACAGATGCAGGCCGAATTGCAGAGCGCTGCCGAGCAAGCGCTCGCCGATGCCGGTCAAGGCTGGGCCACCGTCGAGATGCAAGGCCAAACGGCGCTGCTCACTGGCGCGCCGCCAAGCGTGGCGGCTGCAGAAACCGCAGAAGCTGCGGTGCTGTCCTCTTCAGGACAAGGTGGTCTGCTCTGGGGCGGTGTCTTCAAAGTCGACTCTCAGTTCGAAGAGATCCGCGAAATCCCAACCGCATCGCCTTATGTTTGGCGCGCGATCAAAAGCCCGGATGGAAAACTGGTCCTGGTTGGCTCGGTGCCAGATGAGGCCGTTCAGTCTGATCTTGCCGCTTATGCGGGCGGGCTCAGCGCCGCGGCGCTTGATGATCGCGGGAAACTGGCGCTCGGCGTGCCCGATGGCGATTGGGCGGCGACCGCGAAGTTCGGGCTCGACCAGCTGGCTTTGCTGAATAGTGGCGAAGCACGTCTCACCGATTACGAACTGAAACTCAGCGGCATTGCGATGGAAGGCCCGGCGCGTATCCAGGCCTTGGCCTCGGTCGCGAATTTAGGCGATCCCTGGAGCGGCGTTGCCGATATTGACGGACCAAGCCTCTGGAAGGCGGAGCACGTGGAGGGCCAACTGGTCCTCTCCGGCAGTTGCGAAACGCTCGAAGAGCGCGCCGAGATTGCGCAGATCGCGTCCACCTATTTCGATGGGCCTGTAATCGATGAGATGAATGTCGCCACGTCCGAGCATCAAAACTGGATTGAAGGCGTGCGCCTCGGCTTGCCGCATTTCTCGCAATTTGAAAGCGGCGAAATGGAGTTCCAGCCCACCGGGAAAGGCTTCAATTTCGAAGGCGAAGCAACCAGCTCGACCTTGCAATTCCTGCGCGAAGATATGGCGCAGCTTGAAGGCGACTATCCGGTCGAGATCGCGACTGAAACGGTCACCGTGGAATTGGAAGAAATCGCAGATGTGGCCCTGAGCGCAGATCCTTTAGAGGCCTGTCAGACCTCTTTCGATCTGATCATGGGTGCCAATGCCGTCGTATTCAAAACCGGCAGCGCGGAAATCTCGCGGGAAAGCGGCGTCACGCTCGACAAGATCATGGCTGTGTCGTCCTCATGTGCTGACACACTGATGTTCGAGGTCGGCGGACACACAGATAATACGGGCGATCCAGAGGCAAATCGGATCCTCAGCGAAGCGCGGGCGCAGGCCGTGGCAAACTATATGGCCGCCACCGGATTTGATACCGCGCGCTTAATCGTCCAAGGTTACGGACCAGATCAACCCAAGCTCGACAATGCGACGCCTGAAGGGCGCGCCGCCAATCGAAGAATCGAGTTCAAAGTTCAGGAGTGGAGCGAGTAGATGCAGTGGCTGATTGCGAATATGTGGATGGCGCTCGCAGCCGCCACGTTTTTAGGTCTCTTATTCGGGTTCTCCTTCCGCGGCCTGTTGGTTGGCTCTCGCATTCGCAAGGCGAATGTTGAGCGCGAGATCGCCAAGACCGAGCTGTCGCAAAGCAAAGCCGAGGTTGAGGCGCTTTATGCTGCGCAACGTAAGCGTAAGGAAGAAAGCGCCCAGGCCGTCAGCGGTGATAATGGATTGCAGACAGAACTCGATGAGCGCGAGGCGCGGATCAGCTCACTCGGAGATGAACTGGATGCGGCGCGGGCAGAGCTTGAGCAACTGAAAGCCGCCGCGTCCGATGACAATGACGGCTCCATGCTCGAAACGGCAGGGGCCGCGCTCGCGGGGGCTGCAGCCGGGGCAGTATTGTCCGACGATAATGAGGAAGAGCTCACGCAATTGCGCGACCGCAATACTTGGCTGGAAGAGCGGGTTGTCGCTCTGGAAGCTGATTTGAGCGCGGCGGCTGCGGCCGAAACTGAGGCAGCGCCTGAACCAGCAGCGGCAAGCTCAACCGAAGCGGATGAAGAGATGGCGCGCCTGCGCTGGCGGAACCGCTATCTCGAAGGGCGTTTGGCTTATTTTGAGGAAGGCGAGGCGCAAGCGGCTGAAGCTGCGGCGGCTGAAGC
>JBCBDI010000105.1:0-8263 GCA_038529885.1 Pseudomonadota bacterium | reverse complement strand
TATGGCCTGGGCGTGATCCTTCTGGCCATAACTGATCAGCGTCGCCATCACCGCGCCCATCAATTCAAATTGCGGGATGAGAACCAGATTGAGCGCAATATTCGCGCCCGCAGGCACCAGCATCAGCAAAGCTTGCTCGCCGGTACGATGCGCAAGCTGGAAGGCTTCGGAATAATAGTGAATGATCAGACCATTGAGCAGCCCGGCAAAAGCAATCCAAGGAATGATTTGCCGCGCACCGTCTCGCAAGCTCTCCCCAATCATAGCTTCAGACAAAGGCGTAGCGACCAAAGCGAGCCCCGTCGCGGCGGGGATGCCGAGGACCAGAAGCGCTCGAATGAGCCCGCCAGACTCTTCTGAGGCAGCCTTTGGCCCGCCTTCTTCATAGGCCGCCATGACCAAAGGCGCGCCGGCCATGGCCGCCCAGGCACACAGCAGCAAAACGGTCTTATCGGCAACGCCATATCCAGCCGCATATTCTCCGACCGCGGCTTCTCCTAAGAAGAACGCAATAAGAAACCGGTCGGCCGCGGATAGGATAATATCAAGCACCAGCGCGGCGGCGATGGGCACGCCATATTTGAGATAAGCTCTGCGCCGGGTCGCATCGGTTACGCCGCCTTTGGCTTGTTGGAAAAGCCAGCGTGTTTCGGACAGGGCCCAGAACACACCCGCAATCACCATACCGACAAAGGGCGACGCTGCGCCGAAGCCCGTTTGCCATGCGATCAGAGCGCCGATTAGGAATCCACCAAGCAGACGCGTCGTCTCGATCAAAGCATAGCGCCCAACGCGCTGGCTCGCACGGTGCGATTCGAGTGCCATTTGGGTCAGCGTGTTGATCGGCGCGAGCAGAGCGATCCACGGCAGGATGAGGAGATATTCTGGCAACCGGCCGAGCGCCAAGGCCAAGGCCCCGATCAGACCTGCCGTTAGGATGAGCGACCGAAAGGTGAGGGAAAGCGTTGTGCGGAAATGGTCCGGCTTCTGGTCTTTGGCTTCTGCCTCTCCGGCAAATCGAAAAGCTGCAGCCTCTGCTGGCGTCAGCGTTAGCGTATGGATCAATGCCATCACTGAGAGCATCAGGGCGTAGCGTCCATACTCCTCTGGCCCGAGCAAGCGCGTGAACACATAGACGCCGCCAAAGGCAGCGATCCCGCTCGCGATTTGAACCGGCAAATAGCCTGCAAGGTGGCGCAAGAGTTTCATGGTCTGGCTCTAGCACTGCGCGTGCCAAGACAGGGTTAAGGCGCAAATTCAAGCATCATCAAACCGATCGCGAGCACACTGGCGGCCGCGATCCGCCGAGGTCCGAAGGCTTCTTTCAGGAACACCGCACCAAAGATTGCACCAAATACGACGGACGTTTCGCGGATCGCCGTAACATTTGCGGCCTCCGTCAGGGTAAATGCCCAAAGCGCCGCCCCATAAGAAACCGTGCCCAACACCCCGCCAATTGCGCCATCTTTCAGTCTCGGCGCGACCGCCTCCCAGATCGCGCCTCGGCGGATCCAGACCATCGCTGCTGTGATCCCGAGCCAATCAAACATGAACAACCACACTACGAAGGTCATGACCGTCTCATGGTTCGCAGCAAGGCGGCTGCCATACGCATCGGCGACAGAGTAGAAGGCGATCCCGACCGCCGTCACCATGGCCCAGAACAAAGCCGCCTGTTTGATCGGCGGGTGGTTTTCTCCTTTTTGCTCCGGCAGGGCGAAGATGATTAAGGCGCCGGTCGCAACGAGCAATCCAAGCCAACCAAGAAGACTTGGGCTTTCGCTCAATGCGAAGGTTGCCGTAATCGCGGTGATCAGAGGGGCGAGCCCGCGCATGACGGGAAACACCAAAGACAGATCCCCTCGATGCAGCGCCCGGATCATCGCAAATTGATAAAACCAATGCACCACGATTGACAGACAGAGCGCCGCCCAAATCTCATTCGTTGGCATCGGTACGAAGGGCGCAAATGGCGCGACGCTTAAGGCCATCGCAATCGATACGACCATCCTGGTCGCCAGCACATCGCCGCCACGCTTTACGAATAGATTGGTCGCCGCGACCGTAACCGCCGAAAGCAAGCACAAAGCAATGGGAAATAAATCGGAACTCATGCCGCCGCTTGGCGTACAGGCGACAGGTAAGTCAAGCGATCAGAGCGGTTTGTGCGGTTAGAGCGCAGCTTCGACGGCGGTTACTTCGGGAACATAGGCTTTCAGCATATTCTCAATGCCTTGCTTGAGCGTCATCGTCGAGGATGGACACCCAGCGCACGCGCCGCGCATGGACAAGTGCACAATGCCAGATTCAGGCTCGAAGCGATGGAAGATGATGTCGCCCCCATCTTGTGCCACGGCTGGCCGAACGCGCGTTTCGATGAGCTCAATGATCTCACCAACGATTTCTGCGGCTTCGCCTTCGTAATCATCTGCGGACGCGCCGTCTTCGGCTGCGGTCGCCGCCCCGGCGCCAGCCGTGGCCATAACCGGCAATCCAGCCACGAAATGGTCCATGATGGCCGCCAGGGCCATCGGGCGGACGTGAACCCAATCGCTGTCCGCATCCTTGGTGAGCGAAATGAAATCGCTGCCCAAAAACACACGCACGACCCCTTGCACCTGGAACAAAGCTTGCGCCAGCGGGCTGGTCCCCGCCTCGTCAATCGAAGCAAAATCATAAGGCCCCGTCGCACCAGTGACCTCTTGGCCCGGCAGGAATTTCAGCGTCTCAGGATTTGGAGTCGGTTCAGTCTGGATAAACATTGGGCCAGCTTGGCCTTTCTTTTCGCCAATATCAGAGGCTTAGATGTGCCAAGGGGGCCCATCTTTCAAGATGTAAACTGGGTCGATTAGTTGATCGCACCGCCCGATGCCGCGACAGCCAATGCGTCGACTTCTTGGGCTTGGAGCGCAGCGATGAAGTCAGCGGTCGCCCCTTCAATCTCTGTGAGATAATACATCATCGACGCCGGATGGTCGGCGAGAATAGATCCAGTCCCAGCTTGGCTTGAAACGAAGATCGGATTGAAAGTCGCGGCCCGGCGCCATGCGAAGAGCGCCCGGTCGCGGGCTTCGGCAGCGCTGCGGGTTTTAACCAATTCTGGCTCTTGAATGAGCGAAGACATCAGCATCTGTGAGGCCACCTGCGCGTAAGCACGGGTCGTGTAAATGGCTTCGATATCTGCGCGCGACGCCGGCCACGCCTCGGCGCGGTCGACACTTGTGCGCATGCGGGCTTTAGAGTCAGTTGCCCAGCTTTGATACAGCGAGAGCTCATCGATCAGAACGCCAAGCCCCTTTGGCTGCGCCGCAAGGCCTCGTGACAGACGTCCTTCATAACTTTGCAAAGCCTCAGCAGCCGCATTGAGGCGCGGAACGGCGATGGCTTCTTGAGACGGTTCGAGCAATCTTGCCGCCGCGAGCAAATCAGAGTCCGGCATGCCGGGTTCGCGAGAGGCATGTTCTGACGCCAGCAGCGCATATTCAGACAAGGCTCCGGTCACGCCATCCTGCCAAGCAGGCAAGGCCGTAAGCCGCGCTTGCGGATGCCACCAAGACCGATCATTTGCCCATCCCGCAACGGTTAGCTCTCGGCCCAGAAGCGTCATCGCTGTGCCGGTATCATTCGAATACCACGGCGTCGCAGCTGAGAGTACGACGGGGCTTGAATCGACTTTGTGACCAAGCACGGTCAACGCCGGATAGCCTCCAACGAGAACCAAGACGAGCCCGAACTTGGCCAGGCCAACAATTCGACGCCAGAAGCGACCGATCGCAGCGGCCATTGGACTTGGTTCGGCATCATCCAGATAAGCTTCAGAGATGTCGGCACCAAGCAGCGTGACGACGGGTTTGCCGGCATCATTGTCGGCCTCGATATATTCTACCGGGAGCTTATCGGCTTTCATGGGTACTAAACTCGCAATGTCTGTGTCGCCAGTAAGGCGCAATAATTGCGCCATTTACAAGTCATTAAGACTTAAACTTTGTCAACACTGAGTCCGTGCCCTGATTTTCATCGGGAAACTGTGGATAAAATTACAGTTCGCGGCTTATTCGACGAAGTCGTCTATGTTCACGCCATCTGGGATTGTTGGGAAGCTCGCAACCGCAAATGTATCATCTTCGACCACTGCGCCAACGCCGCCTTCTCGGCGCTCATACGCCGCGACGAGCGACATGTAAGGCGGCACGTGAACAATGCCTTCGCCTTCGATCGGCGCTTTGATCTCAAAATGCAGATGGAAGGTCGTGGGCGTAGAGCCAAAATCATTTGAGACAAAGCCCAGCGTATCGCCCGCGCTCACCACATCCATCGTCGACACACGCAAGCGGCGCATATTGAGGTGCAGATAGGAGTAGATGTTCCCGGTTTGCGTGCCCTTGAGCTGAACCGAATAGGTGCCGATATGCTGAATGATGCCATCTTCAACGGCGATCACTTCATGAATGCCGCGATCCACTTTCGCTTGACGTCGCAGCGCATTGCAATCCGCCGCAGACCCAACGCGGATATCCTGGCCTTGGTGGACCTTATTGGTCGGGCACATTGGCGTGTTCCGGGTTGAACTGCGCTTCTCGCAGAAATTGTCACGCCACGGAATATCGTAATTGGCAGGATCGCATTGGTCGCCGCCGACCGCGCCGCCAAGTCTATAAACCATCGATTGCGGCCAAGTCGGCGCAGTCTTGATCGGGAACAACATGTCCGGGGCATAGACCGTAGCATCAAAGCGGCCTGTACCGGTGCCAGGGATGAGATCGCCTGGCGCATAATATTCAAACTTCACCGGCAGCGGTTCCGGCTCAGGCTCTGGCTCCGGGTCTAGAACAGGATCCGGGTCTTGTTCTGGGTCTGGCGTCACCGGATCTTCTACAGGCGTTTCATCGACCGGTGTGTCATCGACTGGAGTTTCCGGGGTCGGATCATCAGTCGGCGTCTCGACAGGATCTTCGATCGGGTCGGTGACAGGGTCTTCTATTGGGTCCTCAACCGGATCGTCTGTCGGGTCGGGCGTTTCCGGCTCGGGATCGGTATTGCTAACCGGTATGTCTTCGGCGCCATTCTCGCCCTCGTCCCATGGATCATCGACAGGCACCATAGGCGGCGGCGGTCCTGGCGCGCCTTCCGGAAGCGGCGCAGGCGGTTCACGCCCATCGCCCGGCACGCGCACCACATCGCATGCTGCTAGGACCAAAGCTGAGACTGCCAGGAGTCCCCACCGTGTTTTCATCATCGCGTCCCCGCAATCAGTAGTTTCTCTACCTCGGCCACAGCATCGGCCTCACTGACACAGCTGCCTTTTGCAGCCGTTGCTGGATCTTTGCACATAAACTCGACCAGATATGACGCGCCATAGCGGCTGAATGACACTTGCGCGCCGGTCATAGTTTCTTCGAAATCAAGCTCGGTATCAATGGCCGTGCCCTCGCTGCCGGGCCGAACGATCAGCCGATCCGTGCCATTGATGATGAGGTCGTAAATCTCACCCTTTTGGACGGCGAAGTATCCGTCTGCGGTGGGGCGAAACTGCAAGGCGTCTTCGCCGGTCGAAGCGACGGAGACGCTTTGCTCTGGCAACAAAACCGGGACAACGGGTGAGCTTCCGCTGGCGATTTCGACCATGCCGGTATCATTGGTTTCGCGCGTTGCGAAATCCATCCGCGCCTGACCCCAGTCAATCGTTGCGGTTTTGCGTTCCGCGACTGTGCCGGGTGTTGTCGGCTCGACCGTTTGGACGACCTCTTCCTCCTCGACGGTCTCGATCACCGGCGGCGTTTCTGCCTCAGGCTCGGGTGCACCAGGGAGTTGATCACAGCCACTGAGAACGAGGCCGCAAAGCGCCGGAAGAATCAGGGTTCGCATGTCTATTTTTCCTCACTGGCGCGCGCGATCGAGTCGATCTCGACATAAGCCACATTGTCCATGGTCTCGAGCGACGCGATCACGTCTCTTGGTGAGCGGCCAATGGGATCATTCTGCGGCAAGCCTAAGACCAATTCGCCCGAATAGCTGGCCCGGATCAACATCAGGCCCTCCAATTGGGCATGCTTCGCTGCCCATTTTTGGAATGCCACGCGGGTTGCTGCCTCATCGCGTCGGAAATTGCGGTAAACCGTGGTCAGCTCGGGCTCGTCATTGAACCGAACAATGAAGGTGGCAGCTGGCGCGCGCACAGGAATGGCTTGCGACGTCACCACCGCTGGGCGTTCAACGCTGTTCTGGGACCAGCTTGGCAAAAAGCTCATCGACCCAGAGGAGTCGGTTAAAGCCACACACCCCGTCGCGCAAAGCATACAGAGCAAGGCGACCAGTCCCATCTGGCCGCCATAATGCGGTGTTTCTCTGCTTACTGCCATGTCCATACCCCCTTTTTCTCCCATCAATTAGGCAAATCGATGTCCGCCAAATTGAGCAATCCTGATCCACATGGGCGCAGGCATATATCTTCGTCCTCTTCGGTCGAAATTGCGCCCGGATAGACCGTGCACGGCCCTGTGCAGTGGCTATCTGGAACAGAGCTTATGCCCGACATAAGGGTCGAGACAAGCTCAGTAGATGTAAGATCTGGGCGTTTCGACTTGATCAGAGCAAGCGCTGCGGCCACGTGCGGGGTCGCCATGCTGGTGCCCTGCTCATACGCATAATAGCAGGTTGAGACGGTTGATCCGGTCAACGGATCCGAGCAGTTTTCCGCTGTTTTCGTGGACAGAACCCCGTCCGGATTGCCGTCGCCATCATCATCGCGGCTCATATCTCCGCCAGGCGCAATCAAGTCGACCGCCGTGCCATAATTAGAATAAGGCGCGAGAAAGCCGCGGGCATCGCCGCTCGCGACGGTCACCACGTTTTCGCACCCTGCCGGGGCATAATAATCCGTCGGAACACCGCGATTGCCTGCAGCCGCGACGACCACCACGCCATGATCGGTCACCGCATTGATCGCGTCTTGCATGGAGCGTGGGCAGATCTTGAACAGGCCGAGCGAGAGATTGATAATGTCGGCTGGGTTGTCGTTCCAAACCTCTTCGCCAAGCTCGTTAAACTCCGGGATGGTCCCAGCCGCCCAGCGGATTGCGTCATTGATATCAGACAGCTTGCCGCCGCATTTGCCGAGCGCGCGGACCGGCACGACTTTAACATTCCAAGCCCCGCCCGCGACACCATTCTCATTGTTGGTTGAAGCTGCGCCGACAATGCCAGCGACATGCGTACCGTGATAGGTGTTTTCGAGCACATTGCTTTGTGGGCAGACATCACCTGGATCGTTCGGATCATTGTCGCGGCCATTGCCATCATTGGCGACATCGAGATCGCTCACCATGTCCCAGCCATCGACCACATTCACAGAGTTGCGAATATCTGGATGATCCATTTGCAGGCCGGTATCGATCACCGCCACAACCACTTCAGACGAGCCTTGGCTGTCTTGATCGGTCCAGAAATCGACAAAGCCTGCCCCGCCTTCCGATTGCCCGTCATCGCTGCCTTGCGACTTGTAATGCCATTGCAGGTCAAACAGAGGGTCATTCGGCGTTAGAAGCGCTGGCGCCGTGGTCTGCCCCGGATGCCGGATCATCTCGTGCTCATAGAGCCAGTCCTTCTCGACATATTCGAACTCACCAGACGCTTTCAGATCCTCGATGACGCATTCCATCGCCACCAGGGGATTAACGTCAGCATTTTGCGCCGCGACCTGGTCGCACTCGACGCCTTGCTCGAGCGCAATTCGGCCTTGCTGAAGAACTTCGTGGCTGAAGCTTGTCGGATTGAGCGCATCAGATCCGATCTCAATCACCATTTGGCCCGAACGAGACCGCTGGATGCTGGCTGCGACTTTAAACTTAGCCGCCGCCTCGATCATGCGGTCTTCGGCCACCAATTGACGCTCAAGTGCCGCATTGGGAAGGATGAGAGCCCGCTCAGCGACTTTCGGATTGAGCTTCGGCAATTGCAACATGCGCTCTTCCGGGGTCGGCGGTCGCACGATGGCGAAGCTCCGCGTTTTGACCACAGGGTCGCGAACGACCCCGCGCTCATAGCGCTTTTGTTCGACGGTATCTTTGAGAGGCGCGCGAGACACAACAGGCGCCTTTTCTGGCGTATTGGGTTGCATTTGAACTTGCTTGCGCGCCTCAGGATCAATCACCGTGATCGGACGCGTCTTTGCTGCTGGAAGTTCAATTCGGCGGATCACATCTGGATCGATGACAGCTCGATCGACCGTCTGCTTATCAGGGATGATGATCTTGGCTTCGGATTG
>JBCBDI010000104.1:0-8339 GCA_038529885.1 Pseudomonadota bacterium | reverse complement strand
CATCATCGCCGGTAATGTCGACTTTTTCTTTCTTCGCCGCGCCAGTTTCCGCGGCATACTTGTTGATGATCCGGGTCAGCGCGCCGCGAAAGCCAGCCAAGTGCGTTCCGCCATCGCGTTGCGGGATGTTATTGGTGAAGCAGAGCACATTCTCATGATAAGCGTCGGTCCATTCGAGCGCCGCTTCAACGGAGATGCCATCCTTCTCGCCGGTGACGAAAATCGTCTCGGGGATGAGCGCGTTCTTGGTCTCGTTGAGATGCTGCACGAAAGCCGCCACGCCGCCCGCATATTCGAGCACGCTCTCATAGGGATCGGCTTCACGCAGATCTTTGAACACGATGCGCACACCAGAATTCAAAAAGGCGAGCTCGCGCAAACGGTGTTCCAGCGTCTTGCGATTATAGACCGTCATTGTGAAGGTCTCAGGGCTCGCCAGGAAGCGCACAGCGGTGCCGGTATAGGCCGACCCATCAGCCTTGGTCGGGCTCGCACCGACGACCTTTAGAGGCGCTTCTGTGCGCCCGCCATCGATGAAGCGGACATGATGCTCTGATCCATCGCGATGAATGGTGAGATCTAGCCAAACCGAAAGCGCGTTCACAACCGAAACGCCAACCCCATGCAGGCCGCCAGAGACTTTGTACGAATTGCTGTCAAACTTACCGCCCGCGTGCAGCTCGGTCATGATAACCTCGGCCGCTGAGCGCCCTTCTGTGGCATGCTGGCCAACCGGAATGCCGCGTCCATTATCGGTAATCTCGGCAGAGCCATCCGGGTGCAGAGTGACCGTCACCTCATCGGCATGACCGGCCAAGGCTTCGTCGATCGCATTGTCGACCACTTCATAAATCATGTGGTGCAGACCGGAGCCATCATCGGTGTCGCCGATATACATGCCGGGCCGTTTTCTCACCGCTTCGAGGCCTTTCAAAACCTTGATCGAGTCGGCGCCATATTCTGGATTATTTTCTGCCGCGTCCGTCATCTTAGAGAGCCCTCAAGAGTGATTCGTAGAATTCCCTGTATTTATAAGGGAATTTCCCGAAAAAGGGAAATCAGATACTGGTATTTTTTGACCCTTTTAATATAATAAAAACAAGTACTTACGGGCTTCAAAAATGGGCATGTCTGAAGGGCTGGATATGCCCTTGCGAAAACCACGTAAAACAACTGAAAATCCGGCTTCAAAGGCACCTGATATGACTTGGTTTTTGCGCATTCTTTTCGGTCTCATTTTCTTGGCTTTGACGGTCTATTTGGCGGCGGAGTTGAGACTAAAAGCGCTCGATGACACCGCCCGCGCACAGGCGCCTGGCGCCTTCGCTCAGCTCAGCGACGGTCAGATTCACTATCGCCTCGAGGGGCCAGAAGACGGACCTTTGGTGGTCTTGGTCCATGGCTTCTCCACGCCAAACTTTATCTATGAGCAGAATGTCGTCGCGCTTCATGCGGCGGGCTTCCAGACCTTGCGGTTTGATCACTTTGGGCGGGGATGGTCTGACCGACCGTCCGGAAAGTATGATGTCGAGTTTTATGACCGCGCTCTGGTCGAGCTATTGGACAGCTTGAGCGTCGAGGCGCCCATTCATCTGGCCGGCCTCTCCATGGGGGGACCGATCGTCTCTGAGTTCACCGCTCGCCACCCAGAGCGCGTGGAACGCTTAGTGCTGCTCGTGCCTGCGGGCTTGGATACAGCTGGCGCGGACTCTGCCTCTGCACGATTGGTTCGGACTCCCATCATTGGCGATTTTCTTTGGCGGATGATTGGCAAAAGCGTGCTCCTCGGCGATCCGCAATATGATGAAAGCGTGCTTGCGCCCGAGGATCGCTTGCAAGGCGATGTGACCGAGCAAATGGGCTATCGCGGCTATCTCGGCGCGCTCCTCTCCTCTTTGCGTCATATGCCCATGACGGGCCGCGAGGAGACCTTCACGCGCCTCGAAGCCACGGGTGTGCCTGTCCTGGCAATCTATGGCGGGCAGGATGAAACGGTCCTGGTCTCAAGCGCCGCGAAGCTGGAAGCGCTGATGCCGAGCGCGGATGTGCGGGTTCTAGACGAAGGTGCGCATGGCCTCAATTATCAGAACCACAAGACGGTCAATCCGTGGTTGATCGACTGGTTCCTAGGCGCGTCTCAATAAGCAGCGGCGATCAAATTCAGCGCCGCGTCCATTTCTGGGATCGCCGACCGCGTCGAAGCAGGCCGGTCATTGGCAATGATTGAGAATAAAAGCTCGCGTCCGCTCGCCGCCACGAGAACACCGGACAAAGCGTTTGCGCCATTCAGTGTACCAGTCTTCGCAAAGATTTTGCCCTCCAGGGGCGTGCCGCTGAAGCGCCGCTCCAAAGACCCATCCACGCCGCCTATGGGTTGATCCGCGCGCCAGGCTTCGAACCAGTCTTGGTCAGCGGCAAAGGCGAGCAATTGCACCATGGCGCGTGGGCTGATCCGGTTATAGATCGACATGCCCGATCCGCCATGAAAGGCGTAGCCAGTTTCTGGGAGCCCGGCTTCATCCAGAAAGGCTTCCAAAGCGGCAACGCCGTGCAAGCGCGACCCGGTGCCGTCTAGACGCCCTAGTCGGCGCAGCGCGATGTCCGCGTGCAGGTTTTCGCTATCCTTCGAAATGCGCGCGAGGCTCTCCGTCAGCGGCGACCCCGCAAGCTGCGCGATGGGCGTAACTGGAGATAGCGCCTTGGTCAGAGCCGCGATGGATGCGGGGGCCTCATCCTCCGGCTCAGGCGGCTCATCTGCCAGCGTGAGAGGCCGATGCCGCGTGCCGGTGCCTGCAACCGAAATCCCGCGCGCCTCCAGCAATGCCGCAAACCGGCGGGCGGTAAACTCTGCTGATGTCTCGATGGCGAGGCGTAGGCGAACGGGTGCCGCGTCGACAGGAATTTCGCCATAGAGCCGTACCGTGCTGGCGCCTGGAAACCGTTCGACGCGGAGCCGGCGCTTCGTTTCGCTCGCGCTGGTCACGATCTGATTGTTGAGATCATAGAGCGTATCCCCTGCCTGCCATTCCGCCCGCGCCGCTTCGCCTTCAACCGCGCCAGGGGACACCTCGACCCAGACCAGATTATCATTCACGCTGAGCGCTGAGATCGCTGTGCCATAATAGAATTGCAGGTCCTCGACGCTCCATCCGACGCCCCAGCGTTCAAAGGCAAAGAACGTGTCATCGCCGACAATCTGATCGATTTCGGTGAGCCCTGTCTCAGCGACCTGATCGGCGAGATCCGACAGGCAATAGGCCTCGCAGTCCGGGCGGTCTGTGAGCATGGCATCGCCGCCGCCGATTAAAATGAGATCCGGCGGCCCGCCCTCGGGATCAGGGTCCAGCACCACTTTGGTGCCAGGGTTCAGCGCCTCCGAACTCAGCGTGTCGAGATGGTGATAGCTCGCCATGGTCGTCACGACTTTTGTATTTGATGCGGGCGTAAACCGGCTATCGGCATTGATCGACAGCAGCTCTGTCCCGTCCATATCGGCCACCACCACACCCCAGCGGATGCCGGTTTGGTCTGGATTGGCGAGCGCCGCCTCGACTTGGCTTTGAAGCGGTGTGGCACAGGCGCTCGCGACGATGAGAAGGCTGAGACCGAGGAGGGATCTGATCAGTAGGGGTGCGCGGTGTGGTGAGGTCATGTCCAGACGATAGTCAGCGTCTGACACGCTGTCACGCGGCAAGCCGAAACGCTTAAAACCCTAAGCCTCGGGCGCGTGAACTTCGACCTTTTGTGCGCGATCGCCGAACGCTTCGAACAGAAACGCTTCCGTGCCGGTGAGCCAAGCCTGGCCGCCAAGTTCAATGAGTTCGTCGAACAAAGCCGCGCGTCGGTCCCGGTCGAGATGCGCGGCGGCCTCGTCTAATAGGATGAGCGGGCTCGGGCCATCATCTTGCTCCGCGAGCGCCCGCGCACTCGCTAAGATGAGACCGATCAGCAGCGCTTTTTGCTGGCCGGTTGACGCCTCCCCAGCGGCCGCGCCCGTGGGGCGGTGAATGACGGCAAGGTCGGTTCGGTGCGGGCCACTTAGCGTGCGTCCGGCGGCTTGGTCACGGTAGCGCCCGCTCGCCAATTGTTCGGCGATCAAGTCCATAATGTCGAACAGGCTGGCGCCGTCTGCTGCGGCTTGTTCAGCTTCGCCTTCAAGCGTGAGATCGCCTTTCGGAAAGAAGCCTTCCGGGCGCGCATCGATGGCGGTTTGTAAGCTGGTCAGCACGCGGGCTCGATTGGTCGCGATCATCGCCCCCGCCTCTGCCATACGGCCCTCAATCGCATCCGCCCAAGCCGGGTCAACGCGGCCGCGTTCAAGCAAGGCATTGCGCTCGCGCATGGCTTTCTCATACCGACCCGAGACGCCACCATGGCTTGGAATATGCGCCATGACTTGGCGATCGAAAAAGCGTCGGCGTTCACTCGCGCCGCCCCGAAAGACGCTGTCCATGGCTGGGGTCAGCCAGACAATTCGGATCAAGTCGGCGAGATCGGTTGCTGAAGCTGGCGCCCCATCGAGCCGGATCGTGCGCTTATTCCCGGTGCCCGCGCTTTCGAGCCCGACACCGATTTTGCGATCCTCATCCAGGGTCGCCGAAATGGTCCAGCCGCCGGGCGCTTCATGCCGGGTCATATCGGGCAGAGCCGCCGCGCGCAGGCCTCGTCCCGGCCCGAGTTGACTGATCGCTTCGAGAATATTGGTTTTGCCCGCGCCGTTCGCGCCCCAAAGACAAACCGGCCTTGCATCGAGCTGAAGGTCCAAGCTCGCATGGCTGCGAAAATCAGTAAGGCGAAGGCGAGTCAGGGCGGTCATTAAATTCCTTGCAAGATCATTTCACTATTGCATTTGGCAAGAAATCAACACATATATTCACTGTATGTTCCAAGACTGGAGTTCGAAATGTCGGACCGCACAATTCAAATACTTGAAGTCGGTACGCTTTGGGGCGGAATTGGCGCTGTTGCACTAGTTTTTCTCGGAACGGTTGCGGGCCTCATCATCGGGTGAGTGTCTCGAAATAGACCCTGCGACCAGAAAAGCAGCGGCGACCAGCACACCTAAATGCAGATTTCCAACAATCGCTTGGATGGACGCAATCGCGCGTGCGCCCGGTTCCGGGCTGAAATCGCCATAGCCGAGCGTTGAGAACGTGACCGTCGAAAAATAGAAATAGTCATAGACGCTGTGCAGCCGCTCGGTCGGATAGATTCCGATCAGGGCGTAAAAGAATCCGCAGACGATGATCCAGTTTAAGCCCGATAGCAGCGCATCCAGCGCCAGCCTTTGTCCGTTCGGCGCAAAGCTCGGACTGGTTCGGAATGGGATGAGGATCACCACGAATAAGAAAAACCAGATCGCCCAGGCCAGCGCGATGGAAAACACTAAAAGCTCCAAGGCTGTCGCAGGCTGCTGACTGTTCAGCGTCGCAACGATGACGGTTAGAATGATGGCGCAAGTCAGACGGCTGTAAAATCGACGCCGATCACTGCGCGCATGTGCCAGATGCTCGCTCTGCCAGGCGGTTCGGGGCGGAAGGTTTTGATGTTTTTGCCCGAGAAGCCAACGTTTCCAAGAAGAGCGTTTTTGTTCGGCCATTGCTGTTTCGTCGCTAGACCCTGAGCGGCATCAACACATATTGCGCGCTCTCATCGCCGGGATCGAGCACCAAAGCAGGGCTCGCCGGATCATTGAACAGGAAGCGCGCGTCTTCGGCTTCAATCTGGGCGGTCACGTCGAGCAGATATTTGGCGTTGAAACCGATATCCATGCCGTCGGCTTGATAGTCGCACTCAATCTCTTCATGGCCTTGGCCGGTCTCGGCGCTGTTCACCGCGAGGGTGAGCTTGCCCTCAGAGATTGAAAGCTTCACCGAGCGCGAGCGCTCTGCCGACACGGTTGCGACGCGGTCCACAGCGGCTTCGAACAATTTATTGTCGATGATCATTGCCTTTTCATTCCCTTTCGGGATGACGCGGGCATAGTCGGGGAAGGAGCCATCGATCAGTTTCGAGGTGAGCTGCGCGCGGCCCGATTTGAACACCACTTTGGTGTCGGACACGGATACCGAAACATCCCCGTCTTCGCTTTCAATCAGACGGCGCACTTCGCCGACGGCTTTGCGCGGGACGATGACGCCTTCGAGGCTCTCAGCGCCTTTCGGGGCGTCGATTTCGGAGAGGGCCAGGCGGTGGCCATCAGTCGCGACGGTGCGCAGCTTATTGCCACCATCGGTTTCCGCGGTGTGGAGATAGACGCCGTTCAAATAATAGCGGGTCTCTTCGGTCGAGATGGCGAACCGAGTCTTGTCGATCAAGCGGCGAAGATCGGCGGCTTCTAAGTCGAACTCAGTTGCGTCTTCGTCGGGGACCATGGTTTGGAAATCGCCGGCCGGAAGCGTTGGCAGTTTAAACTCAGAGCGACCAGAGCTGATCACCAATTGGCGGGTGTCGCTCTCAAACACCAAATCCACGTCTGCGCCAGTGGGCAGCTTGCGAACAACATCAAAGAGCGTACCCGCCGGCGCGGTCACGGCGCCGTCTTCAGAGATCTTTGCATCTGCGTGATCAACCGCTTCAATGTCGAGGTCGGTGGCAGTCAATCGAACTGCGCCGCCGGTGGCTTCGACAAGAATATTTGACAGGATCGGGATCGTGTTCCGGCGTTCTACGACATTTTGGACATGTCCAAGCGCATTGAGAAGCGCGCCACGTTCAATCGTCAGTTTCATTTCATCATCCCTTTGCCGGTTTTCCGGTCTTGCCCGCGTCTGATCGCCCGCGTTTTCAAACGAATCAGCCCGCTCCGATTTGGGAGCGGGCCGCTAAAGTCACGAATTTACAGTGAAATGCAAGTCCCCTCGCGGGCTTGCCTGTGGATCAGGCCTGATCATGCCCGGCGAGGCGGTCAAACACGGCGTTTTTCACCCGTTCAATCTCCTCGCTCATATCGCGATCACCCTTGTCCAGCGCCTTCTTAATCTTGCGATAGGCGTGCAGAACCGTGGTGTGGTCCTTTTTCTTATAAGCCGTCGCAATTTGCGGGAAGGATTTGTCCGTCATTACGCGGGACAGATACATCGCCACTTGGCGCGGGTGACAGATCGTGCGGACTTTGCTGGCGCTTTCAATATCGCTCTTAGAAATCCGGTAGAGATCCATGCAGGTGCGCTTAATGTCATCCAGGCTCGGCGTCCGCGGCTCGCCAGCAATCCGGCGAATAACGGTTTCGAGCATGTCTGGCGTTGGCGCGAGTTCGCCATATCCAGTTTCAAGCTGCAGGCTCCACAGCACCCCGCAAAGCTCACGCCCAGCGCCGCGCACAGTCGCCACGATCCGGTCGACCATGGCATCGGTCAGGACGAAGTTTGGCGTGTCCTTGGCGATCAGCTCAACATGCCGGCGAATGATGGCCTTGCGCATCTCATTGTCCGGCATGGCGACTTCGACAGAGGCCGCGCCTTTAATCTCACCCGCAAGCTCTTTGGAAAGTCCGACCATGTCGCCAGGCGCCGCATCCGCGGTGATGATGACATGCCCGCCCATAGAGGTGACCGCGCGCAACGCACCAAAGAAAGCTTTGTCGGTTTTGGCTTTGCCCGCAATCCAGTGCAGATCGTCAATCATCAGAAGATCATTGCTTTTGACATAGGCTTGCAACGCGCTCGTATCGCCGGCGCGCGCGCCAGTGACGAAGCGGGTCATAAACTCTTCAGCAGAGATATAAGCGAGACGCCGCGAGTCATTCTTACCAGACGTTGCGGCCTCAATGGCCCGTAAAAGGTGGGTCTTGCCCGTGCCGGGCTGACCATAGATCACGATCACACCGGCTGGGATGGGCGCACCTTTGGCAAGACGTTTGCCGAGACCCACCGCCCGCGCATTGGACGGACCGGTGACCAGCGTCCGGAAGGTCATCGAGTGATCGACCTCGCCTTGCGCCTCAGTCTCAGCATCTTCCGAGGCTGACGCCGCTGCCGCTGAACTTTCAGAGAGCCAAGGATCGCCCACGACATCGCGGACGTCCGCGGGGACGCGGCTCCAAAGTTCGAACTTTAGCCGACGCTTTTTCGGGTCCAATTTCTGCCACGCCTGTTGAAGCGGGCGGGCAAAACCAGTGGTCACGCGGTCGAGCGTCAACTGGTCGGGCGCGGCCACAACAATGGCTTTGTTCACCTCAGCGACGAAACGCAAAGCCGTCAGCCATTGTTGGGAATTGTCCGGCGCCGTTTCCGCTTCAACTTGAGTGAGCGATTTAGACCAGAGCGCCTTCGCTCCCAATTGGTCCCCTCTAACGTTATGATCGGTTGTGGGCTTCTGCTCCCCAACCCCATTCGTCA
>JBCBDI010000103.1:0-8346 GCA_038529885.1 Pseudomonadota bacterium | reverse complement strand
CGCCAGCACCGATGACGGTGTGGATCTCGTCTATGAAAAGCACCGCATCGGGATGTTCTTCCAACTCATTGACGACCGCTTTCAAACGCTCCTCAAAATCACCGCGATAGCGCGTACCGGCCAAGAGCGCGCCCATGTCGAGCGCCCAGATCGTGGCATCGCCGAGAATCTCGGGCACCTCGCCATTGACGATCATGCGAGCGAGCCCTTCCGCGATGGCGGTTTTGCCAACGCCAGGGTCACCGACCAGGATTGGGTTGTTCTTAGAGCGGCGGCAAAGCACTTCGATGCAGCGTTCGATCTCCATCTGGCGACCGATCAGGGGATCGATTTTGCCTTGCTTAGATTTCTCATTGAGATTGACGCAATAGGCATCCAACGCTTCGCTTTGCGGCGCATTTGGTGGCGTCTCTTCGGCTTCAGCTCCACGCGGCGTGGTTGGGCGATTTTGGCCTGGCACTTTCGACACGCCATGACTGACAAAATTCACCGCATCATAGCGGGTCATATCCTGCTCCTGCAGGAAGTAGGTCGCGTGGCTTTCGCGCTCAGAGAAAATCGAAATCAGAATGTTCGCGCCAGACACTTCATCGCGGCCCGAACTCTCCACATGCAAGACGGCGCGCTGGACGACGCGCTGGAAGGCGGCCGTTGGCTGGACGCGTCCAGACGGGCTGTCGGTGATCAGGCTTGAGAGGTCTTCATCAATGTATTGCTCCAAGGCCTGCTTCAGGCTCGCAATGTCGACCTTGCAAGCGGTCATCACTTCGACGGCATCATCGTCCTCGGTCAGCGCGAGGAGCAAGTGTTCGAGCGTCGCATATTCATGTTGCCGTTCGCCGGCCGCGGTCAGGGCGCGTTCGAGAGCAGATTCGAGGCTAGGGGTTAAGCTTGGCATTTCGTGTTTCTCCTAGTCCTCTTTTTCCATCGTGCACTGTAATGGGTGCTCGTTTCGTCGGGCCATATCCATGACTTGCGCCACTTTGGTCTCGGCAACTTCGTAAGTGTAGACCCCGCACACCCCAACGCCTTTCTGATGCACATGTAGCATAATCCGAGTCGCCTGCTCGCGGCTCTTATTGAAGAAGCGTTCGAGTATCAGAACGACAAACTCCATCGGCGTGTAATCATCATTCAGAATGAGAACGCGGTACATGCTCGGTTTCTTTGTGCGGACACGTGTCTTGGTCGCGATGCCAAGACCTCCATCGTCTCCGCCATCGGGTCCCATAGGGCCTTGTGGACCTTCGGGATCTGAGAGCGTTATGCGGTCAATTCTGATAGACATGGCCTAGAAGATAAGCGTTCCTTTCTGAATGTGTAGACTGACGCTGTGTTGCCGTAGGATCAAGCTCCAAAGTGATCAATTTGTGGTCACGCGTCCAATTAAATCATTCACCCTTTTGCGATTGGTGCCGAGGTCGGAATATCCAACCCTAGATCGAGAGTAGATGGCGAGGGTCGATTGGCCGCTTTCAAGCGGAACGATCTCCACGTCGACATCATCTTTGAAACGCAATAATCCGGTCGTCGCGACGAATTTGAGCTTTCGCTGACCGGCATCCGTTTCGAGTTTGCTCCAGCTTCGTTCGGCTTCAACAATCGCGCTCAATTTCCCAAACAGGTCATCGGCGCTCATTTCGAATACGGGCGGCGCGAAATCTGCTTCCGAAGCCAGGGTAAAATTATCCGGTGCTGCCAAACACGTGTTTGGTTTTGGTGGACGTTTGACGGATTTGAAATTGATGAAGTCGGTCATGATTTTCTTACTGTGTAGAGACTCGCGCATCTTGTCAGGTCAACGCACAAAAAAGCCAGGCCCTTAAAGCCTGGCTCTTGTGGATAAGTTTCCGCGCGCGTCCCCACGCGTGGGATAGACTAGTCAGCTTTGGCGCTTTTAGCGGCCTTCTTGGCTTGCTTTGCGAGGGGGGCAAATGCTTCGATCATGGTATCAGTGTAGAGATCCGCAAGATCGTTCAGGCCATTCACATTCTTTTCGAACGCGGCTTTGACATAACCGGTTTGGATTGTCAGGGCGTCGCTCAAGGACTCGGCCTCTGCGAGCTTCTTGCCCGTGTCGACGCTCAGTTTGATTTGGCTCTTGGCGTGATCAAGCATGGCTTGACCGGCGTCTTGCATGCCTTTGACAGAGGCGCGCGTGCTGGCCGTTGAGGCTTCCATAGCGCCTCGGGCAATGGTGCCCATGGAATCGGAGCTCGGGAAGTACTTGCTCAAGGCGTCGGCGTCGAAGCCAGAAAAGGCTTTGAAGAAGGGTGATGTTGTTTCGGTCGTCATGATTTTAATCCCATCGTTTCTGGAGCTGAAAATAAGCTCATTTCTCGCAATTGCAACAAAATTATTGTGCACTGCACAAAATTAAGATTACGGTAATGATCGCGTTATGAATCCTAACAAAAATGCCATGTGCATTTACCAGTAGCTAACCTTATGAATTGATCTTACTGTTTCCTCGGGACGCCGGGGCTTACTCTAATCGGAGACCCCCGAATGGCCGTACGATCCTCATCATTCATGTTAAAAGCGGCTCTTGCTGCAGGCGCTGTCATGACACTCGGGATGATGCCAACAGCGGTCGCCGAAAAATACGCATCCATCGTCATCGATCTTGAAACCGAGCAAGTGCTGCATGCACGTCACGCGGATGCTGCGCGCTATCCAGCGTCGCTGACCAAAGCGATGACGCTGTATATGTTGTTCGACGCGATGAAGAGTGGCGAGGTTAAGCTGTACGAGCAATTGCCGGTCTCCCAGGCCGCGGCCAAGCAACCTCCATCCTCACTGCGGTTGCGCGCTGGAAGCACGATTACGACAAAAGATGCCATCAACGCGCTGATCACCAAGTCCGCCAACGATGTTGCCGTCGTGGTCGCCGAACGTCTTGGTGGCACCGAAGCCCGGTTCGCGACCTTGATGACGGCCAAAGCCAAAGCCATGGGCATGGAAAATACCGTCTTTAAAAACGCGTCAGGGCTTCCGAACACGCAGCAACTCTCGACAGCGCGCGATATGTCTGTTCTCGCGACACGCCTGTTGGACGATCATGCCGACTATTATGGCTATTTTGCCAACACCAAGTTCAGCTGGGGGCGTGCCACCTATAAGAACCACAACAAGCTGATCGGAAAAGTTGTCGGGGTCGATGGGATCAAGACCGGATACACAAGGGCATCAGGCTTCAACCTAATGGCCAGCGCGAAACGCCGCGGACGCCGCGTCGTCGCGATTATGTTTGGAGGATCGACGGCACGGTCACGGGATCAGCACGTCACCGACCTCATCGAAGCGGCTTATAAGACTTTTGAGCCATCTGACGTCGAACCAGACCTGCGTACACGGATCACGTTCAGCGATATTCAGCCCCCCATCGATCCTGACGGGGCGGCCATGCCGGTCCTAAACGGCCGGATCTTCGGCGCGAACACAGTTGTCGCCGAAGGCGATGAAGGATCCAAACCAGATTAAAGGGGCGAGCTATGTCTATCGTTCGTCTCATTGGACTCATTTTCCTTAGTTCTACGCTCGCGCTCCTGGCGAAAGCTGCGCCTGTCGATCAGGATCGGTTGGACGAACGCCTGACCCGGCTGATGGAAGACGACACAATGGTCGGCTTGGCCGTTGCGGTGATCGAAAATGGCGAGATCACCTTTGCGAAGGGCTATGGAGCCACCCGTCTCGGCGGCGACCCAGTCACTGAGAACACCGTGTTTCGCTGGGCATCGCTTTCTAAAGGCGTTGCTTCAACGACCGTGGGCAAAATGGCAGCGGAAGGCCAGTTGGCGCTGTCGGATACGATCTCGAAATTCAGCACGTCTTTGCGCCTGCCTTTAGGCGGTGAGAAGGTCGGCACACTGGATGATTTATTGTCTCACAAGATCGGCATCGTCCCGAATGCTTATGATACGAGATTGGAAGATGGCCGCGATCCGGCTGACATCCGACGAAGCTTGGCGAAGCTCAATCGAACCTGTCCGATCGGCGATTGCCACACCTACCAAAACGTCGCCTTCGATGCGATTGCGGAGGTTGTGACGTCTGTACGCGGTCTCGATTTTGAAGATGTTGTGCGCCTGGAGCTTTTTGAACCTCTCGGTATGGCCAGTGCGAGTTTTGGACTGGACGCCTTGAAAGGCTCTATTTCTTGGGCCGAACCGCACCGCAAAAGACGCGTTGATGCGAGGCCCGTGCGCCGGACGGTCAAACAGTCTTACTATCGGGTGCCAGCTGCGGGCGGCGTAAATGGGTCTATTTTGGATCTCGCTCAATTCGCCCGCGCGCAAATGGGATTGGCCCCGGAGGTCTTGAGCGATGAGACCCTCACCGAGCTGCACACACCGCGCATTTATACGAGACGCGAGCAATCGAGCATGAGCCGTCGCTATGGCGGGCATTTGCGTGATGCGCGCTATGCCTTGGGATGGCGCGTTTATAAATATGGCACGCCCGGTTATCGGGTTGTTGGACATCGCGGTGCGGTAGAAGGGTACCGGTCGCTAATCTTGTTTGATCCAGAACGCAATTCTGGTGTTGTCGCTCTATGGAACTCAAATGCCCGCCAGCCGGTCGGCGTCCAATTTGAGGTCATGGACATGATCTATGATTTACCAGAAAAAGACTGGCTCCAGATCGATACATCCCCGACGAATTAGGGCGCTCAAAGCGCTCAAAACTCTCTAACAAACCACTACCAGAGTTAGAGAATTCAAAAAAACTACTAAAAATAGATATTTAGGACGACCTGCTACACATTAAGCATGTTAGAGGGTGCCAAATATCACGGCGACACGGCGAAAGGTCTATCCGATCGCTTACGGACGCTTGCCCTATGGGTCGGGATTTGTGGGCTCACAATCGATGCTAGCGTCTTCGTGATTTATTGCCTGAACGGAGAGAGTTCTCCGCTCATGACCTTAGAGGTCAACGCCTACGCAATCGCCTTGGGGCTGATTACCCTCAGCGCCCTGCGAAGCTACTACATCAAGCGCGTTTTATTCGCTGGTTTGCTGGCCATATTCGCGATCTTTTGGATCAGTACTTTTGCCGAAGGGGTCCTTGGAGAGGCGAGGGCGTTTGATATCCCGCTGGCGATCTTCATCCCGCTTTTCCTGGCCATGGCGTTGGATTACCGCCTCTTATTCGCACTCGCGCCCGTGCAAGGGGGCTGCCTCTATTTCTATCTTACCGAATTCGCTCTTTTGGATTTCGGGGCAGACTGGGCCGCGCAGGATGGGACGATGTTTAGTCTTGTCCTTGCCGTGCTTTCAGCCAGCTCCTTCATGATTGTTGGGGTCGTTGCTCATGCGCGTGAGCAAACGGACGAGCAGCTTTACCAAGTCATCTCCGAGAAAGAGCAACTTGCCGACACGGACGCACTAACGGGCCTGCTCAATCGCCGCGCCTTCATGGATAAGCTGCGCGCGCTCTGGCCCAATCGCGAGAAAATTTGCATCGCATTCGTCGATCTCGATCATTTCAAACCTCTCAATGACCAATACGGGCATGCCGTTGGCGACCAGGTCCTCTGCAAGGTGGCTGAACGCATCAATGATACCCCGAATGTGGCGGCCGCCGCCCGGGTGGGCGGAGATGAGTTCGCGGTTCTCTTCAATGATGATGCCTGCGAACAAACGGTCGCGGATCATATTGAAGCGCTGCACGCGCTTATTACTCAAGACCTGCGATGGGAGTCAGGACTGATCACGATTGGCGCATCGATTGGGTTCGCCGAAGGGGAAACGAAAAATCAATCCTTGTCAGGCCTTTTGCGTGCGGCGGATACGGCCATGCGCCGCGCGAAGCATGGCGGTCTGATTTGGGCGAAGTTTAACCCGTTGATTGACAACGCGGCGATTGCGAGCTCGACCCTGGAAGTCGAGCTGAAGAATGCCATTCACAATGGTGAAATCCGCGCCGCCGTGCAGCCGATCGCGAACGCAAAATCGCTGGACATCGTCGCCTATGAGTTGCTGACGCGCTGGGTAGGAAGCGGGTTTGAGCGAGACCCGAGCCCGTCCGACTTTATCCCGATTGCTGAAAAGCTCGGCCTGTTGAATGAGATCTTATGGGTGACGCTCGATGAAGCGCTTTCCCACCTCGATCTTTCCAAGGCTCAACTCGCGATCAATGTTTCACCTGCGCAGCTTTTGGCCTCTGACTTTATCGACTCGCTGGTCTGCCTGCTCGACCGACATGATACGCGGCCACAGGCGATTACGATTGAGATTACCGAAGAAGTCGCATTCCGAAACGTGGATCGCAATGTTGCTGTCTTGCGTCATGCACGAGATCTCGGCTTTTCGATTGCGCTTGATGATTTTGGGACGGGCTATTCGTCACTGTCCATGCTCGACACGCTGCCGCTCGACAAGCTCAAGATCGACCAGAGCTTTGTCCGCAAGTCTGACAAGAGCACGCAGAGTAAGAGCATCCTTCTCGCCGCGATCCGATTGGCCAAACAGCTCGGCCTGGAATCCTGCGTTGAAGGGATCGAAACTGAGCAGGCCGCGCGGCGGATCGCTGTGCTTGGCGCCGACATGATCCAGGGCTACTGGCTCGGAAAACCGTGTCTCGTCCGCGAGCAAGCATCGCCATTGAAACTGGTGTCGTGAACGGCGTGTTCTATGCGGGCGTGGGGTCTTCGTCCGTGTCGCCGAGTTCAGCCTCTAGCTCTTCGTTCTCGGCCTCGAGCTCTTCATTTTCAGACTCAACTTCCTCAACGCGTTCTTTCAGCTTGCTGATCTCGCGCTCGCGCAGCTCATCGGAAAACGCACTGGCGAACACACCTGCCGGCAGAGCGACGACACCAATACCGGCTAGCGAAATGATCGCAGCGAATATGCGTCCGAGAGCCGTAACTGGGTAAACATCGCCGTAGCCGACAGTGGTCAGGGTCACGATGGCCCACCAAAGCGCGCGGGGGATTGAAGCAAAGCCTTCTTGCTGTTGCCCGCCAACACCCTCAATGAAATAGAGCGCGACGGCTGACACATAGACAAGCGCCAAAGCCATAGCGAGCGTGGTGAGAAGCTGCGTGCCTGCGCGCGATACGGTCGCGCCTAAAACATCAAAGGCGGGCACAAAGCGCGCCAGTTTTACCAATCGCGCCAAGCGCAGCACGCGCAGCACAATTAGCACATCGTCGCCCACCCCAGCGGGGGTAAACAAGATCCATAGAAGCTCGGGCAGGAAAGCGATCAAATCGGTGATCGCATAAGGCGTTGCCATGTAGCGCAATCGACCGCTGAACCCGCGATACCGTGGATCCTCGCCCGCGACCCATAAGCGAACCGCATATTCAAGCGCGAAAATCGCGACAATGCCGATATTGACCCAATCAATCCAGGCCCGCCAAATCGGTCCGATGGTTTCCTCGGTCTCTAAAGCGAGCGCCAGGAAGCTGATCAAAACCAGAGCGATGATGATGCTATTCAGCGCCGATAGGCCGGTTTTCTCGCGTGCGTCCGGCTCTAATTGGCTGTAGAGTTTTGTACGAAGGCCGATTTTTGTAACGACGTGATGGGTAACCATCTCAGCCCTTTCCCAAGCTCCACCTATCCTCGTAGCACACCGTCTGTGGCTTTGGCGACGGCAGCAACGATTTTCTGCGATATCGCTTCAATGTCTTGGTCTTTGAGCGTTTCGCCATGTGGCTGCAAAGTCACTTCGATGGCGATCGATTTTTGTCCCGGCTCAATGCCTTGGCCTTGATAAACATCGAATACGTCCACGTCGGTAATCAGCGCTTTGTCAGCGCCCTTTGCCGCTTTGACCAAGGCGTCGGCGCCGGTGTCTTCGCTCACGACAAAGGCAAAGTCGCGCCGGATCGGTGTCAGATCTGCGCGGGTTAAGACAGGCTTTGTCTTCGTCGCCTTGGCCTTCATTTGAGGTAGCGCGTTCAGATTGAGCTCAAACGCATAGACCGGACCTTCGACGTCTAGGGCTTTCAAAACGCGCGGATGCAGTGCGCCGAAATGCGCGACCGTGACTTTTGGGCCGAGTTTGAGGCTCGCCGCTTGGCCGGGGTGCCAATGCGGCTGTCTTGGTTCTCCGATTTGGAAGCGGGCAGGGGGTTGTCCCAAAGCCTCCAGCACTGCGAAGAGATCCGCCTTCGCCGCGTAGCCATCATAGGCTTCAACGCCTTGCCAGTGCCGCCGTTTGGCTGGGCGCACCAGTGCGGCGACCACAGACCGCTGATCTTTTGGCCCATCACCGATATAGATCGGGCCCGCTTCGAAGAACCGCAAATCGCGTTCGCCATAATCGGACCCGCGCTGCGCGGCCGTGGCGAGATTGCCGAGAATGCTGGGGCGCATCTGGTTAAGCTCGCTG
>JBCBDI010000102.1:0-8385 GCA_038529885.1 Pseudomonadota bacterium | reverse complement strand
GCCATGCGCGCACAACGCATACGAATCTGCTCGAGCGGATCTTCATCGCCCCTTATTGGGTCAACTATCACTGCGAGCATCATATGTTCATGCACCTGCCCTTCTATCGCTTGGCCGAGGCGCACAAGCTCTTGCAAAAGAAGGGCATCACTGAGCGTATGGAAGTCCAAGACGGCTATTGGGGCGTATTGAAATCAGCGGCGAGTAAGCCGGAAGCAGCGGCAGCAGCGTGATGGACGAAACAAAAATTGCAAAAAACGTTCTCGGCGGTGACCTAGAGAGCTGCAGCACGGATCCTATGACGGGCTTCTTCCGTGATGGATGCTGCAATACGGGCCCTATGGATCAGGGGCTGCACACGGTGTGCGTGTCGGTGACCGATGCCTTCTTGCAATATAGCTTTAGCCGCGGAAATGACCTCATCACGCCGCGCCCAGAGTTCCGCTTTCCTGGCCTCAAGCCAGGCGACAAATGGTGTTTATGCGCCTCGCGATGGGAAGAGGCCCGGCAGATGGGGGTCGCCCCGCCTGTCTATTTGGAAGCGACGCATCAGAAGACTTTGTCGATCGTCGATCTGGCGCATCTTAAAGCCAATGCCGCGGAGGTTACAGAAAGATGACCCTTCATATCGAAATGGTTTCGGATCTGGTTTGTCCGTGGTGCTGGGTGGGCTTGCGCCGCTTGAAAGCGGCGATTGCCCTTGTGCCTGAGCTCGAGGTTGAGATTTTGTTTCGCCCCTATGAACTGGACCCCACCATTCCGCCCGGCGGGACCGACTATAAAGCCTATATGAAGTCGCGCTTTGGCTCAGACCAAGGCCGCGACCGGGCCAATCAAATGCGAGACTTGCTCATTCAATATGGCGAGGACGAAGGCATCCCTTTCGATTTTGAGCGAATCACACGGCGTCCAAACAGCTTCAACGCGCATCGCTTGGTGCGCTGGGCCCAAGGGCAAAATCTTGGCTTGGAGACCAAAGAGGCGCTGTTCGAAGCCTATTTCTCCAAGGGCCAAGACATTGGCGACCATGAAGTTCTGGTCACGCTGGCATCGCAGGTCGGTCTTGATCCAAACATCGTCTCTGATCTGCTCGCGAGTGATGCCGATGTCGAGACCACGCGCCAGGAACAAGAGCTGTTTCGGCAAATGGGAATTTCAGGCGTTCCGACGTTTATCGCCCATCGTCAGATCGCGGTTCAGGGCGCGGAAAGTGCAGAAAAGCTTGCTCGTTTCCTGAACACGGCGGCCGCGCAGATGCCACAGGAACGCCCGCTCGCTGGGGCCTAATTGAGCTGCAACTCAACCAGTTTCTTATAGATTCCATCGGCTGCCATCAGGGCGTCATGCGTCCCTGTTTCAACCACTCGGCCATCCTCCACGACGATGATCCGGTCCGCGGCCCGGACGGTCGACAGGCGATGCGCGATGATCAGCGTTGTGCGGTCTTTGGCGAACTCGGCCAGAGCCGCCTGCACTTTGGCTTCGCTCTCGGCATCGAGCGCTGAGGTCGCTTCGTCTAGCATGAGAATTGGGGCGTCGCGCAAGATAGCTCGGGCCAGAGCGATCCGCTGTCTTTGCCCGCCAGAGAGGTTGCGCCCCATCTCCCCTGCTTCGGCGTCATAGCCGCCAGGTAGGTCCCGGATGAACGGGTCTGCATTTGCCGCCACAGCAGCCGCTTCGATCTCTTTTTGGCCTGCGCCGAGCCGTCCCAGCGCGATATTGGCGCCGACGCTATCGTCAAACAGCGCGGTGTCTTGAGAGACTAATGCCGTGGCCGCGCGAAGGCTGTTTGAATTCAGCGCATCGACCGTGTGCCCATCAATCAGAACGTCGCCACCACTGGTATCATAGAGGCGCAAGATGAGGTTGAAGATGGTGGACTTGCCCGCGCCGCTAGGGCCGACAATGGCGACCGTTTCGCCGGATTCTACCGCAAAACTTAGGCCCTTCAATGCTTCCGTGCCGTCTGGATAGGTGAACGCGACATTGTCGAACGCCACGCGTCCCTTGGCGTCGGTTAGAACCAATGCACCGTCCGGATCAGACACGGTCGCGGGCGCATCGACAATGTCATAGACCCGGTCTGCAGCCGCCGCGCCCTCTTGTGCCACCGCTGTGATCGATCCAAGCGCCCGGACTTCAGGCGAGGCCACCCCAATCAAGCCGATAATACCCAAGAGATCGCCCAGCGTATTTGTTCCGTCGGCGATCCGAAACGCGACAAAGCCAAGTAAAGCAGCGATGGCGATCCCGCCCACGATTTCCAAGACTGGATCCACAGCGGCGCGTTGTGTGAGCACGCGCAGGAATAAACGAGAGCGTTCGGCAAAGCCGAGCTTCGCCCGGGCTTTTTGATACGTCTCCAACCCGTAAGCCTTCACCACGCGCGCCGATTGCAGCCCCTCAGAGACCAAAGCGGTCACTTCGCCGATCTGTTGTTGAGCCTTCTTGGAGCGCGCGCGAATGGAGTTCCCGAGCGCAATTACTGGGCCCAAAGCGAGCGGGTAGACGACCAGAATGATCAGCGCCAGCTGCCAGTCCAGGATGAATAGGAAGACGAGCACACCGATGACGGTGACGAGGCTCTTGGTGAAATTGTTTGCAAAGCGGAGCGCGGCATCACGGATCGCGTTTACATCATTGATAAAGCGAGAGACAAACCCGCCCGAACTATCCCCTGCGACGCGGGCATAGTCGCCGTCGGTGAGGGCATCAAATTGGACGCTCTGGATCGACACCAAACCGCGCTGGACGCCGGTATTGTTGAGCAGGTTCATCGCATACATGGAGAGCGCGCGCACCGCTGTCAGGACGATAATCACGATGATGCCGAACCAGATCCAGCCATTGGCGGAGTTGAAGCCGGTGCTTTCGGTGACGGCCCTGACGGTCTCGCAGGCAGACCCTGTGCCATCTTGGATCTGGCATTGGAGCGTATTGCCGACATAAGCCAGCACCGCGCCATATCCGACACCGCTCAACGCGGTCAGAACCGCAAACACGGTCCCGGCAATGAACCAATTTCGGTGCGGCCAAAAATGGGCTCCGAGAAGCCGAGCTAGCGACCGCCGGGTAGGTTCTTTTTTGGGGTTAGACGTGATGGTGGTCACCCGTCTCTGGGTCGAGCAGCTTGTGCGCGTGCAAGATAAAGTAGCGCGTCTCGGCATTGTCGACGGTACGTTGCGCTGCGCCTTTCCAAGCGTCGTAGGCCGCTTTGTAGTCCGGGAAAGCGCCAACAAAGTCGATTTTAGAAAGATCTTCGAATTGGACGTCTGTGACGTCTTTTAATTCGCCTCCAATCACGATGTGAAGGAGTTGTTTGGTTCCTGCCGTCTCGCTCATGCTTTGACGCTCCGTCGTCTGGGTCGGTTCGTAGGGACGCACGGTCCAGTTTGGATCTGGAAGCCTTACGCCTTTGACTCGGGCTGATAACAGGGAATGCAAGGGCTTTCCAGCCGCGAGAAGACTTCTTTGTGCAGGTTCCCCGCGATTGAACGAATAGGTCTCACCAAGATGGGTTGTGGCAATGCCGCCCGCCTCTTCCACGATCAGCGTCCCCGCGGCGAGATCCCAGTCTGATTTGCGCCATAGGGTCAGCGCCGCATCATATTTGCCTGCTGCCACCCAGCACATCCGAATCAGCGTGGCATTCGGTTGAGGGATCGACAGTTCCAGATCCGGCCATGGGTCTTTCCAAGACGGATGATTGATCATGCCCTGGCTGGCAATCATGCGGCAGCCTTCTATTGAAGCAAAATCGGTGACCTTGATCGGCTCGCCATTCAGAAATGCGCCGCCGCCGCGATGGGCGATATAGGTTTCGCCGAGCACTGGAGCTGCCACCACAGCGGCGCGCGGGGCGCCCTTTTCCAAAACGCCGAGGCCCACACACCAATAAGGCTCATTCTTCACAAAGGCGCGGGTGCCATCGATTGGGTCAACGACCCAGACGCGGCTTGCGGTACGCGTCCGGTTATCGAGCGCTGTTTCTTCCGACAGCCAGCCATAATCGGGCCGAGCGGTCATCAGACGCTCACGCACCAAGTCATTGACGGCAATGTCGGCTTCGGTGACCGGATTATTCTTCGACTTATCCCAGACACGCACGCTGGTGCGTTTAAAATAGTCGAGGGCCAGCTGGCCCGCCTCATGAGCGACGGAGCGGAGGAGTTGGAGATCTTCGCGGTCTAGATCACTCCCCGGCAATCGACATGTCCTCGATCAAGATTGATGGCGCATCACGAGTGCCGCGAAACTCCAAGTCCGAGGCTGGAACCAATCGCGCGAACATGCTCGGCAAGTCGCCAGCGATGGTCACCTCTGAGACCGGGTGTTGGATCTCACCGTTCTCAAACCAGAAGCCCGCGACGCCGACCGAATAGTCGCCCGTATTGGGATTGATGGAAGGGCCAAACATATCCGCGACGAGCAGGCCTTTGCCGACCTCCGCCATCAGCTCTGACGGGTTTTTCGCACCGGCTTGGATATAGGCATTGGAGACGCCGACCCCAGGTGGAGAGCCGAAGCCGCCACTGGCATGGCCATTCGGGTCCAGCCCCAATTGCTTGGCCGATGCGCCATTTAGAAGCCAGCGGGTGAGAACGCCGTCCTCGATCAAATGCGTCGACGCAACCGGGCGGCCTTCGCCATCATGAGCCTTGCTTCCCATGCCGCGGGCGCGGAAGGGGTCGTCGATGAGTTGAATGCCATCTGCGAAGACTTTCTCGCCAAGACGGTCCTTGAGGAAGGACACCCCGCGGGCAACGCTTGGCCCCGATATGGCTGACAGAAAGGCCCCAATCAGACTTCCCGCGACACGTCGGTCATAGATGACCGCGCCGGTTTGCGTTTTGATCTTTCTGGGCCCAAGCCGACGGGCGGCGCGTTCGCCTGCGATCTGACCAATCGATTGCGCGTCTGGTCGGTCCGACAGCCGTCTCACTGAACGGCTTTCATAATCGCGCTCCATGGCGCCGTCTTTTTCGGCGACCGCGGCGAGACCGAGCCCCGTCGTGCCGCTTTCGCGATGCGCAGAAAAGCCATTCGTTGCTGCCACCCAGCGCGCGCTTGTGCTCCAGCCATTGCCGCAGCTTGAGACTTGCTTGACGCCCGGCACAGCCAAGGCGGCCGCCTCAGCTTCCAGCGCATCGCGCTCGAGAATGTCGGCGGCGATTTCGCCATCGCCAGACACGTCGATTTCCGGAAGCTCTTTGGCTAATTCTGCCTCAGGCGCGAGCCCGCAATACGGGTCTTCAGGCACGACTTTCGCCATGGCGACACACCGCTCAGCGAGGGTTCGCAGCCCGTCCTCTGACACATCAGAGCCCGAGACCGCTGCTTGGCGCTGTCCAAAGAAACAGCGCAGCGCCACGCCTTGCGATTCAGAGCGTTCAATCCCCTCCAGCTTGCCCTCACGAACTTCGACGCTGACACCGTCGGAACGGCCATATGAGGCGTCCGCCCCCGTCGCGCCCGCGGCCGTGCAGGTATCGAGAAGTTTTGAGAGGATCGATTCTGGGGAAAGTGGAGAGTCAGTCATGCGCTCATTTAGGGATCGGGTTTGAAAATGCCTAGTCCCTGTCTGCCGCATATTGCTTGACCTTTGGCGAGATCGGTTTGTATTCGCGCCCATGACTGAGATTAAACCTATTCATGTGATTGGCGGAGGCATGGCAGGCTCTGAGGCAGCCTGGCAAGCGGCCAGTATGGGCGTGCCCGTCATTCTACACGAAATGCGCGGTGTTAAAGGCACTGATGCCCACCAAACAGACAAACTGGCCGAGCTTGTTTGCTCAAACTCGTTTCGATCAGACGATCATGTTCTAAACGCGGTCGGCGTCCTGCATGAAGAGATGCGCCGCGCCAATGGGATTATTATTCCCACGGCAGACAAGCATCAGGTGCCCGCGGGGAGCGCGCTCGCCGTCGACCGTGAGGGCTTCGCAGAAGCTGTGACGGCGAAGCTTGAAGCCCATCCGCTGGTGACGATTGTCCGCGAAGAGGTCGATGGCATCCCACCTGAAGACTGGGACAGCGTGATCATTGCGACGGGTCCCCTCACCTCGCTCGCCTTGGCCGAAGCGATCCGCGCCCATACAGGCGAAGAGGATTTGGCCTTTTTCGACGCCATCGCCCCGATCATCTATCTCGACAGCATTGATATGAGCAAAGCCTGGCGCCAATCGCGCTATGACAAGCCAGGTCCGCACGGCGACACGGCGGCGTATATCAACTGCGCCATGGATGAAGCGCAATATAATGCCTTCATCGATGCGCTGATTGGCGGCGAGAAAACCGAGTTCAAAGACTGGGAAAAAGACACGCCCTATTTCGAAGGCTGTTTGCCGATTGAGGTGATGGCGGAGCGCGGCCGCGAGACCCTGCGCTTTGGCCCGATGAAACCCGTTGGCCTGACCAATCCGCATAATCCAGATGTCAAAGCGCACGCGATTGTGCAGCTGCGCCAAGACAATGCGCTCGGCACTTTGTGGAATATGGTCGGATTTCAAACCAAGCTGAAATATGGAGCGCAGAGCGACATCTTCCGGATGATCCCTGGCCTGGAGACGGCGCAATTTGCGCGCCTTGGCGGCATTCACCGCAATACATTCTTGAACTCGCCGAAGCTCCTCGATGCACGCCTGCGGCTAAAATCCATGCCGCGCATTCGATTTGCCGGTCAGGTCACCGGGGTTGAGGGCTATGTTGAAAGCGCCGCCATGGGCTTGCTCGCCGGTCGGTTCGCGGCGGCTGAGCGCTTAGGCTTGGATTTGCCCAATCCGCCCGAAACCACAGCCCTTGGCGCACTGGTGAAGCACATCACAGGCGGGCATTTGGAAGGCAAAGCAACGTTCCAGCCCATGAATGTGAATTTTGGCCTCTTCCCGCCTGCCAATCCTCATGAAGTGCAAACCAAGGATCCCGAGACGGGCAAACGCCTGCGCGGGAAAGACAAAGGCCGCGCCAAGAAACGCGCGCAAGCGGCTCGTGCTTTGAGAGACATATCCGCCTGGCTTGAGGCGCAATCCATGGACGCCGTTGCGGCGGAATAGACATGGTGGAGGTCGCAGAGAATACGCCCGACCTCTGGAGAGATGCGCTTCCAAGACCGAAAGCTGAGGGCCACAAATATGATCGCGGCCATACGGCGATTTTCGGATCAGACCAATTCACGGGCGCAACGCGCTTAGCCGCCGAAGCCTGTTCGCGCGTTGGATCAGGTCTTGTCTCCGTCATGAGCGGGAGCCAAGCGCAAGTTTATCGCACCACCTTGCCGCCCGACATTATGGTCTCCGAAGGCGGCCTTGCGGACCTCAACCGATTGACCACCCTACTCGCTGGCCCTGGCGGCTGTTCAGAGGCCCAAAAGCTGGCCATCGCGCATGCAGAGCCTGAGATCAGTTTGGTCCTTGATGCCGATGCCATTCGCCTATGGCCAGAATTGACCGGGCGAACCGTGATCCTCACCCCGCATGAAGGCGAGTTTGCGCGTTACTTCCAAAATTTAGAGGGAACGGCTGTGGATCGCGCCCGCGAAGCGGCGGTGAAAAGCGGAATGATCGTCGCGCTAAAAGGGGCTGAAACTGTAATTGCCGCTCCGGATGGACGCTGCGCAATCAATAAGATGGCCTCGCCTTACCTTGCCAAAGCAGGCACCGGCGATGTGCTGGCCGGCCTCATTGCAGGATTGTCCGCCCAAGGCATGCCGCCTTTTGAAGCCGCCTGCGCCGGGGTCTGGCTCCATGGCGCTGCGGGCAAGCGTATCGGTCCCGGGCTCGTGCCTCAGGACCTCTTCGCCGAGATTGGTCCGCTGATGCGGGAGCTTTTAAGCTAGTTTCTCCGCGACTTTCTCAAAGTGCGCCCCGAGGTGCGGCAAGTCTTTGTGCGGCTTCCAACGCATCACGCCGGAGAACCCGTAACAGAGGAAAAGCGTGATGTCGGCGATTGAGAACCGGTCAGCCACGACCCAATCCTTGCCTTCCATGTGATCATTGAGGCGTGAGACGAACTTTTTGACACTCTTCTCGGCTTTTTCAGCCGCTTCTGGCAGCTGTGGGTTCTCTAGAGGCGCCATGATTGGGTGCGCGTTGCGGAACCAGGTCGCAAATTGCGCCATATACATGAACTCGATGCGGCGATCCCACATCTCGATCAACGCTTTTTCCTTTGCATCGGTGCCCATCAAGTTGGGCTCAGGAAAAAGCGTTTCGAAATAGGTGCAAATGGCGCGGCTTTCGGTGATCGTCGTGCCATCATCCAGCACCAAAACAGGCACTTGCGCGAACGGAGACAGGTTTCGGTACTCTGGAGGGTTATGCTCGCCCTTGATGATTGAAATTTCTACGATTTCGACCGCGTCCAGCTTCCCGTTGGCTGGGAGAAAGT
>JBCBDI010000101.1:0-8557 GCA_038529885.1 Pseudomonadota bacterium | reverse complement strand
CTCTTTGCCGAGATAATGATCGATCCGGTAAATGCACTCTTCTTTGAAGACAGCGCCCACACCGGCATTGATCGCATGCGCTGAAGCGAGATCGGTTCCGATGGGTTTCTCAAGCACAACCCGGCTTGCCCCGTCATTCAATCCGTTGCGCCCAAGCGCTTCACAGATCGAGACATAAATCTTTGGCGTAACCGCGAGATAGAACACCACGGGACGGTCATCCGACAGCGTCAGCAGACCCTTCAGATCTCCCCATTCTGCATCCGGGTCTGTCGCATCCATCGCCCGATAATGGAGGTGCTTTTCAAACTTCTTCCATTCAGACTTTTTTAGATTTTCAGGTGTGGCTTCTTCACAGGCCTCAAACGCGAACTCTCGAAAGGCCGCATCGTCCATTTCTGAGCGAGAGACGCCGATAATTTTGACGTCTTCGGGAATCTGACCGTCAGCCCAGCGATGATAAAGCGCGGGTAAGAGTTTGCGACGGGATAGATCTCCCGTGCCTCCAAATATAACGATGTCGAACGAGCCGACGGGAATGAACTCCGCCATTTTGCTCCCTTACACTCTCTTCTAATTCTCGCCCGTATGAAGAAATCTGACAGCGGTGTCAATACTTAGCGCATACACATAAAAAACCCCGAGGCGGACGAGGCCCCGGGGTTCCTGGATTTTGAATTTCGTAATACCCGACTAGTTGCGGGATTTGTCGACGAGGCGATCGTTTTGCGCCCAGTGCATCATGCCGCGCAATTTCTCACCGACTTCTTCGATCAAGTGGTCATTCATACGCGCACGCATAGAGAGGAAGCTTGGCGCGCCAGCTTGATTCTCGAGCACCCAATCGCGCGCAAATTTGCCGCTCTGAATGTCATCGAGAACGGCTTTCATGGCTTTCTTGCTCTCGCTGTCTACGACCCGTGGACCGGAAACATACTCGCCATACTCAGCCGTGTTGGAGATTGAGTAGTTCATGTTGGCGATACCGCCTTCATAAATCAGGTCGACGATCAGCTTGGTCTCGTGAAGGCACTCAAAGTAAGCCATCTCCGGCGCATAGCCAGCTTCAACCAGCGTCTCAAAGCCAGCCTTGATGAGTTCAACAACGCCGCCGCACAGAACCGCCTGCTCACCGAACAGATCGGTCTCAGTCTCTTCTTTGAAAGAGGTCTCGATCACGCCAGCGCGCGTATTGCCGATGCCTTTAGAGTAAGACAGAGCAACGTCTTTGGCTGTGCCAGAAGCATCTTGGTGAATGGCAACAAGACCCGGCAGGCCAAAGCCACGCTGATACTGATCGCGCAGCGTGTGGCCTGGACCCTTAGGAGCAGACAGAGACACGTCGACGCCAGCTGGCGGACGGATCAGATTGTAGTGCACGTTAAAGCCATGTCCGAACATGATGTGCTGGCCGTCGCGAACGTGAGGTTCGATTTCATTCGCCCAGAGGACCGCTTGCTTTTCGTCCGGCACAAGGATCATGACCACGTCAGCCCATTGGGTGATCTCACTTGGGCTCATGACCGTCAGGCCTTCGCCTTCGGCTTTTGGCTTCGACCCAGAGGTCGCCTGCAAGCCGACGCGCACGTCTACGCCGCTATCCTTGAGGTTGAGGGCGTGCGCATGACCTTGGCTGCCATAGCCGATCACGCCGACTTTCTTTCTCTGGATCAGGGCGAGATCCGCATCCTGCTCGTAAAAGATATTCATTTCTTACATTACTCCTTAAGCGGTCATATTTGCGGCTCTAAAGGCCGGCTGTAATTGAGTTGAAACCTGGATGTGAAGTGCATCGCCCCGCTGCATCGAGATCCGCTCGAGCATTCTAATTTGTCCGAGCGCTGAGGCGTCTATCGTATTTACCGTTGTGAGGTCCAGTGTAATGTCACCGGGAACAGATGATATCTTCGCCATCGAGTCGCGCACCGAGGCCCGTTGCGAATAGATCAGGTCGCCCTGTAGCTTCAGTGTCTGGCCGGATATATCGTCTTGAACGGGCTGCGTTTCCCCCTCAGGGCTGCCTGCCTTTTTCAAGATTCCAAGCCGCCCGCGGATAAGCTGCAGCAATGCGCGGCCATCATCCCAATACCGACGCCATAGCGATGGATCGGCGAAGATCCGCCAAAGCCATTCCAATCCGGAGCGGCTCATCCAGCCAGGGGCCCGCGTCACCGTCCCAGCGACGAAATCAACGACCGCGCCGAGATGGGCGATCACAGGCGCCTCGATGGCGTCTTGATTGTGCTCGATCCAATCTTGACCCTTGGCGGCACCGAGCGAAACCAAAACAAAGTCAGGCTTGGTTTCATTGATCTTCGCAATCACGTCGGGCGCGCTCATGCTTTCGACATCGCCAAATCCTGGATTGTGCCATCCGGCTGCGACGACGCGGCCACTTTCTTGAGAAAGAATCTGATGGGCGCGCTCTGCAGCACCGGGGCGGCCTCCGAAGAAAAAGACACGGATCGGCCGAACCTCGTCACCGGTCTTTGAGCGCAAACGCTCAAACAGATCTGCCCCAGCCGCGCGCTCCTTTAGCGGCATGCCGAGCTTTCGCGCGAGCCACACGACCGGCCAGCCGTCAGCGAGGCTGAGATCGGCCTGAATGATCTGGCGCATGGCCTTTGGCTCTTTCAATGCGCGAACCATCCAATTGACGTTCGGGGTCACAAAGGAAAGGCGCTCACGCGTTTCGACCGCACGCTCGATCAAGGCGGTGGCCTCGTCCAGCGTGACATTGTCTATCGGCATTCCGAGGATTGCCCAGACATCGCGGTCGAAAGAAGAGCTCATCCCTTCTCGGCCCCTCTCTTGATCGAAAGGACGCCCGTTCGACTGACTTCGGTCAGGCCGAGCGGCACCATGAGCGCACAAAACTGATCGATTTTATCGCTGGCGCCGGTGAGCTCGAAGATGAAGCTCTTATTCGTCGTATCGATGACCCGCGCGCGGAAGATCTCAGAGATACGCAACGCCTCAACCCGCTTATCGCCTTCACCTGCGACCTTAATCAGAGCGAGTTCGCGTTCAATTCCGCGCTTTGACTTTGTGATATCCGTGACGCTCGCGACGGGCACCAAACGTAGAAGCTGCGCCTCAATTTGCTCAAGCGTATGGCCTGTACCTGTCGTCACGATGGTGATGCGCGAACGATGACGTGTCCGATCAACTTCGGCGACGGTCAGGCTCTCAATATTATAACCGCGCGCTGAAAAGAGGCCGACCACGCGGCCCAACACGCCAGGTTCATTGTCGACGATGACGGCCAGGGTGCGGCGCTCTTCGTCCTCATCCACATGGCTCATATCATAGGCGCTGGCCGGGCTATCACTCATTGCACGGTCTCCTTCCGGTCCGCGATGTTCAGCCCCGGACGGCGGGACTTCAAAAGGGTCTTTAGATCATTTGCGCGGGCGATGGCATCGCCTCTGTGATCGAGGCGTTGATCATCATAGCGATCGACAATGGCATCGCGCCGACGCGGGTCAAAATGGGCTTGCAGTTCCGACACTAAAAGCCGGCGGCAGTCTTCGATATAATCAGCACTGTTTTCAGCTGTCGGGCCGCCTTGCCGGGTCAGGGCTTCAACTTCGTAATATGCATACATCAAAGCATCGAGGATGGGTGGACGCGAGCCGCGATAAGCGCCCTCTTTCTCAACGCCTTTATTGTGCGGGTCTATATTCGGAAAAAAGAGCCGACCGCGCTCAACCAAGGATGAAATGGCGAGCAAGAGATTGACGCGTTGCTGGAAAAAGCTCGCATCATTCGACTGATGCTGACGCGTGCGCGCAAACATGGCGGCGCGGTTCAGCACATCGATACAGTGATTGCCCCAGCCAAGACTTTGCGCGTCCAGTCCGTGGCGCAAGTTTTCCATTTGGATCGCACGCTGTTTGCGCGTCTCATTGCGGCTGATCACAGCGCCAAACACCGCAACCGCCGCGGATGAAAGCGCGACAAAGATCTCGATATTGTTTTGGATCCACCCAAAGAGTGCATCAAGGCCCATAGCGACCCCCTGTTTCTGGGGACCGCTTCTGCCAGAGGCAACCGCCATGGGAAAGAGACCAGATGTCATCAGACGAGTTTTCTTCCAGCATCGTCAATTTCTTCACCAGTGATCTCGGACAGGATCATCTCATTATGGGCCGCGCCTGATGGGATCATTGGCAGGCAATTCTCCGCCTTCGTGACCCGGCAATCAAAGATGACCGGACCATCAAAATCGATCATTTCTTGGATCTTGGCGTCGAGTTCGGCAGGGTCATCACATTCAATGCCAAGACCGCCATAGGCTTCAGCAAGTTTGACGAAGTCCGGCAGGCTTTCTGAGTAAGAATGCGAGTAGCGCTCGCCATGCAGCAATTCCTGCCACTGGCGGACCATGCCCATCCACTCATTGTTGAGAATGAAGACTTTGATCGGCAAATTGTGTTGCACAGCCGTCGATAGCTCTTGGAGCACCATTTGAACCGAGGCTTCGCCGGCAATGTCAATAACCAAAGCATCCGGATGCGCCGCCTGAATGCCGACCGCAGCCGGCAGGCCATATCCCATCGTACCGAGCCCGCCGCTGGTCATCCAACGGTTCGGTTCTTCAAAGTGGTAATGCTGAGCTGCCCACATTTGGTGTTGGCCGACCTCGGTCGAGATATAGGTCTCGCGATCCTTGGTCAGCTCATACAGGCGCTCAATGGCGTATTGAGGTTTAATCTCGCCAACGGACTCTCCAAAACCGAAACAGTCGCGGCCGCGCCATTCTTCAATTTGAGCTTTCCAATCGGAGATGTCTTTTGGTTTCGACTTGCCCCAGGCTTTGATCATCGCCTTTAGCGCACTGGCACAGTCGGCAATGACCGGTACGTCAGCTCGGATGACTTTATTGATGGAGCTTGGATCAATATCGATATGGATCTTCTTTGAGCCTGGCGAGAAGGCGTCAATTCGACCGGTGACGCGATCATCGAACCGCGCGCCGACGCAGATCATCAAATCGCAATCGTGCATCGCATTGTTTGCTTCATAGGCGCCGTGCATGCCCAACATGCCGAGCCAATCCTCGTGGCTTGCTGGGAACGCGCCGAGCCCCATCAGTGTGGAGGTTACCGGAAATCCAGTCAGCGCCTGTAGCTCGCGCAAAGCCTCGCTGGCTTCCGGTCCGGAATTGATGACGCCGCCCCCTGTGTAAAAGACCGGGCGCCGGGCTTTCTTCATCAGCTCGATGGCTGTCTTGATCGCTTTGGGATCAGGCTCCGTTTGCGGGCGATAGGTGGCCTTTTGCACGCCGTCTTTGCCGAGATAGTCTCCAGTCGCGAATTGAACGTCTTTTGGAATATCGATCACGACGGGGCCTGGACGGCCCGTTGTGGCGATCAAAAACGCTTCATGGATGGTGCGCGCCAGGTCATTGACGTCGGTGACGAGATAATTGTGCTTGGCGCAGCAGCGCGTAATGCCGACTGTATCGCACTCTTGGAACGCATCGGTTCCGATCAGATGCGTTGGAACCTGGCCGGTGATGACGACCATTGGGATCGAATCCATCATCGCGTCGGTAATCGGTGTGACCATATTGGTCGCGCCAGGGCCGGAGGTTACGAGCACAACGCCAGCTTTGCCCGTCGAGCGCGCATAGCCTTCAGCGGCATGCCCTGCCCCTTGCTCATGACGCACCAGGACGTGGCGGATGGATGGTTCAGAGAAGAGTGCATCATAAATTGGGAGAACAGCGCCGCCCGGATAGCCGAACATCACTTCCACACCCTGTTCCTTAAGCGCTGAAATCACGATGTCCGCACCGGTCATTTGGCGCGTATCGGTCTTAGCTTTCGGTTTGGTCTGCGTGTCCATGATCTTGATCCTTAGGGGGTTTGCAGGGGGTGGGTTGGGCTAAAGAAAAAGGGCCTCTGGTTAGAGACCCTTGTTACAAGCACCTGCGGCTGACGAGATAAAGCGTCAGCGCAGGTGCCTAATAACGAGTACGACTGTTGGACGCATGAAGCGTTTCCTCCCAAACAATGACACGGGGCATAACTTACCAATTAACCAGCGTCAACCTCCTTATAAAGGGCAAGAATTACCCGCATTCGATCTTCTAGCGAAAGGCTTGGCACACGCGGCCAGAATGGGAATTGGCGACCAATCCAAGTAAATTGTCGTTTGGCGTAGCGCCGTGTGTCGCGTTTGGCATTTTCCGCAGCATTTTCAGCGCTCATTTCGCCTTTGAGGTAGGCCAGCAGCCAGGGAATGCCGTGCGCTTTCATCGCTGGCAGGTCTTCAGGCAGTTCTTGGGAGGCCAATCCTCGCGCCTCTTCCATTGCGCCTTCCATCAACATGCCTTCGAATCGGCGATCAATGCGGGCATAGAGCCTGGCGCGAGCTGGCGTGAGGGCGACCCCCATCCATTCTTTCGGCCCGAGAATGGAATTGCCTTTCTTGCCCTGAAAACTCGAGATCGATTTGCCCGTCGCGAGCCAGACTTCCAAGGCCCGCGATAAGCGCTGCCGGTCCCCCTCGCCGAGCTTTTCAGCTGTTTCTAGATCCACACGTTCCAGTTTTTCGCGCAAAGCAGCGACACCCCCGGCTTTATAGATCTCGGTGACATCAGCGCGAACGTCTTCCGGCACAGGCGGAATCTTCGACAAGCCTTCAATCAATGCCAAGTGATAGAGCCCGGTGCCTCCAATAATGATCGGAACTTTGCCGCGTCTTTGTACTTTGGAGATCAATGGCTTTATCTCGTCGAGCCATTTGCCCGTCGAGTAGCGCTCGCCTGCTGAGACATGACCGAACAGATGATGTGGCACGCCATCCATCTCAGACGCTGCCGGGCGCGCTGAGATCACACGTAAGTCGCGATAGACCTGCATAGAGTCCGCATTAATCACCTCACCATCCAGGCGTTTGGCCAAGGCGACCGAGAGCTGCGACTTTCCGCTCGCCGTTGGACCATGAATAAGGATTGCAGGTTTCATGGTTTCAGTCGTAAGAAGCACGCCGCTAAGCGTAAAGACAGGAATGCTTTGATGACGGACAATTCTCCCCGCTCTTCACATGTCGCCACCGCGGTTGCCCCGGTGAGTTATGGCTTCCAGAAACTTGGCGCGGCGCTCATCGCAGCCTGTGAGTCAGCAGGACTTACGCAAACCAGTCATGTCCGCCTGCTTGGAACCGAAGAGCGCTGGGCCGCTGTTGAAATCGCTGTCGCTTTGGGCGACGCCGACCTCGACGCAGCCCGCGCGACCCTGCGTGAGGAATTAGCGTCACAAGCCGATGTGGCGCTCCTACCCGCCCGCAATCGTAAGAAGCGACTGTTGGTGTCAGACATGGATTCAACCATCATCCAGCAAGAGTGCTTGGATGAACTCGCCGCTTATGCCGGACTGAAAGATGAGATTGCTGCCATCACCGCCCGCGCCATGGCGGGTGAGTTGGATTTCGAAGGGGCACTGACCGAACGCGTTGGCAAACTCAATGGTTTATCACTCGACGCCTTACAGCAATGCTATGATGAGCAAATCACACTGATGCCGGGCGCGAAATCCTTGACGGCAACTATGACCCAAGGCGGCGGGTTTTGTCTGCTCGTTTCCGGGGGCTTTACATTCTTCACGTCTCGGGTGGCTCAAGAAGTCGGTTTTAAAGCGCACAAGGGCAACACTCTCATCGATGATGGAAAGGCCCTGACCGGCGACGTTGGACGCCCCATTCTTGGCCGCGAAGCAAAGCTCGACGCCCTGGATGACTGCGCCTTTGCCAACGGTTGGAACCGCCACGACGCTTTGGCCATGGGTGATGGCGCAAATGACCTTGCTATGATTGAAGCCGCCGGTCTTGGTCTCGCGGTTCACGCAAAGCCGATTGTTGCTAATGCAGCTGACGCGGCCATCAATGTGACGGATCTCACCGCGGCCCTGTACTTCCAGGGCTATACTGATAGCGAAATTGTCTGGCGCGACTGATTAGCCCCGGACTTCCAAGTCTATGGCCTGGAACAAGGTGTCGCCGCGGCGATAGATGCGCAGCAATAAGGGTTGACCAGGGCGCTCGACGGCAGAATCCATCGCGATCAGTGCATCTTCTGGCGTTTCGACGCGGTCAAAGCCCATTTCGATCACGACATCGCCCTTGCGCAGTTTGCCAAAGCTTGGTCCGCGAGGCGATACGGAGCGCACCACAACGCCGGTAATATCCGCAGAAACGCCATACCGACGACGATCGGTCTCTGTCAGTTCAACAAAGTCCACGCCCAAAGGATTGTCGGTCAGCGTGCTCTCTGTTTCCGGCGTGGCTTCTTCTTCCTCGTCCGTATTGGAGCTGAGCTCTCCGAGTTCAAACGTCACGATCCGCGTGCGTCCGTCGCGGATAAGCTCAACGGCCACCTCTTTGCCGATTTCAGTTTCAGCGACAATCCGGCTGAGGGCGCGTTGATCGGTCACCGCACGACCGTCAAACTCGACGATGAGGTCCGTGGTCGGGCCCCGCTGACCCTCGAGGTTCGACGAGGCGAGGCCCACCGGGTGAGCATCGCGGCGGACGGGTACGAGACACATCA
>JBCBDI010000100.1:0-8641 GCA_038529885.1 Pseudomonadota bacterium | reverse complement strand
GTCTGCGAGCAAAGCGGACGCGCTTAATGCAACCTTGAGCGCCTATGCGGGCAAGCCGATTGAGATCGAATTGGTCAGCGCAGACCTCACCAAGGATGAGGGATGGGCCGAAGCGATGGAAGGCGTCACATACCTTCAACACCTAGCTTCACCGATCCCCAACAATCTCCCAAAAGACCCGAACGAGCTGATCATTCCAGCCAAAGAAGGGGCCTTGCGGGCCTTAAAAGCGGCCAAAGCGGCGGGCGTGAAACGCGCGGTCATGACCTCGTCATTCGCGGCGATTGGCTATGGCTGGGGCGACAGTCGCCCTGATGTCTTGGACGAGAGCCAATGGTCCAACCCTGACAATATCAAAGACAATACCGCTTACACCCGCTCTAAAGCGATCGCCGAGAAAGCCGCTTGGGATTTTGTTGAGAGTGATGGTGCGGGCCTTGAGCTTGCCGTTATCAACCCGGTCGCGGTGCTTGGGCCGGCGATGAGCGGCGATGTCTCTGCCTCGCTTGAACTTGTCACGCAGCCGATGATGAATAAGGTTCCGGCCTTCCCGAAACTGACCTTCGGGATTGTCGATGTGCGCAATGTGGCGACGGCGCATGTGGCTGCCATGGAGAAACCCGAAGCGGCGGGTGAGCGATTCATTGTCGGCGACCGCGTGCTGACCTTCACCGAAATCGGGGATGTCCTGCGCGACGCTTATCCAGACCGAAAACTGCCCAAAGGCGAATTGCCGAGCTGGTTGGTTCGCATGCTGACTGTGGTCAATCCGTCGCTCAAGCAGATTCTTCCGGAACTCGGCAAGCATCGCGGCTTCACCAATACGAAGTCGAAATCTGTCCTCGGCATCGACTATATCCCCGCCAAAGACGCGATCTTGGCGAGTACGAATTCTTTGATTGAGCTCGGCGAACTCTAACCATTGCCAAATGGCCCGCGCGGGCCTATTGCATCGCCAGCTTAAAGGAGCTTGCGATGCCCAAGCGCGCCATCTGTTGCTGCTGTATCCGCGGCTAAGGCCTTTCGCCTTAGCCCCCTTCGCCTTGCCCTTTTTTAAAGACAGATGAGCCAAAAATGTCGATCCGCCTTTACGATACGCTGAGCCGCGAAAAGCGCGCTTTTAAACCTCAAGATCCGTCCCGAGTGACCCTCTATGTCTGCGGACCCACGGTCTATAATCGTGCCCATATTGGTAATTTCCGGCCTGTCATTGTCTTCGACACATTGTTTCGACTGTTGCGTGCGACTTATGGCGAAGACGCGGTCGTCTATGCGCGCAATGTGACCGACATTGAAGACAAGATCATCGCCGCGAGCCAAGAAACCGGCGAGACCATTGAAGCGATCACCAAGAAATATGCGGCGATCTATGATGAGGATGCGGCTGCGGTGAATGCGCTTGCCCCGACCGTCATTCCGTGGGCCACCGATCATGTCGGTGAGATGCTCGATATTATCGAGACGCTAGAGCGCAAAGGCTATGCGTACGCGACCGATGCTGGCGTGTTCTTCAACGTCCCTCAGATGGAAGATTATGGCCGTCTTTCCAAACGTAATTTGGAAGACAATCAGGCCGGCGCCCGGGTCGATGTCGATCTTGGCAAACGCGATCCGTCTGATTTTGCGCTGTGGAAATTCGCCAAAGAGGGCGAGCCTGAAGACGCGATCTGGGACAGCAAATGGGGCCGCGGACGACCCGGTTGGCACATTGAGTGTTCCGCAATGGCGGCCAAACATCTCGGCAAAACGGTCGACATTCATGGCGGCGGCATCGATCTTCAATTCCCGCATCATGAGAATGAAATAGCCCAATCAGAATGCGCGCATGGTCAGACCTGGGCCAATTATTGGATGCATAATGGCTTCCTCGATATGGGCGGCGAGAAAATGTCGAAATCGCTCGGCAATGTCGTCCTGCTGAATGATCTATTGAAGGACTGGGACGGCGAGGTGATCCGCTTTGCGATGCTAAGCGGGCATTATCGCGCGCCCCTCGATTGGACGACGGATCTGCTTGAACAAGCGAAAGCGACGCTCAATCGGATTTACGGGGCCCTGCGCCGGGTTTGGGACGCCGAAGGCGGTGTTGCCGCCGATAAAGGCGTGCGCGATGCCTTGCGCGACGATCTTAACACGCCCATCGCTTTGGCTGAGCTCTCGCGTCTTGCGGGCGCGGCCAATGGCGCAGCTGATCGCAAAGACGACGCAGGCATGGCCGAAGCCCGCGCCGATCTTCTGGCTGCTGGAGCCTTACTCGGACTGCTGACAAAAACGCCGGCGGAGTGGGAGCAGGGCGGCGATAGCGACGAGAATGCGCGTATTGATGCGCTCGTAGCGGCGCGTATCCAAGCGCGGGCCGATAAAGACTGGGCCGAAGCCGACCGCATCCGCGATGAACTTGCCGCCGAAGGCATTGAGATCATGGACAGCGCCGGCGGCGCGACCTGGCGGCGAACTTAAAGTAAAAAGGCTTCGCCGATCAAAGCGAAGCCTTCTTGTCCCCCTGCGCGCCTGCGCTGAGCGTCTATTCAGCCGGTTGCAGTCCATCTGGATTGTCGAGGCTGGCCCGTTGATCCTCACCCTTTTGAGCGTCCGGTTCCGGTCCGAAGACTTTCTGACGGGGCATGAACGGCGCCAGGTAGAGGCCGATCACGGTCATCGGATAGTTCGGCGCGGTGCCAATTCCAATCCGGTCATGCGGGCGCTCATCGCGGGGATTATGGAAGGTGCCGAAGATAATGTCCCAGACAATAAACTCGCCGCCATAATTCGAGTCGCCGACACCTTTATCGGGATAGTGATGATAGCGGTGATTGTCGCCGATGGAAAAAATGTATTCCCACCAGCCGAGATTGAGATCGATATTTGAGTGCTGGAAGATCCCAATGCTGAGCTGGAGAATGACCGCAACGAGCGCGATTTCTGCAGATGGCTGCACCAAGGCGAGTGGGATGGCATAGAAAATCGCTTGGCCGATAATCTCGAGCGGATGCGCACGAATACCGTTTAGCCAATAGAGGCGCTCGACCGAATGGTGAGCCGCGTGGACGCGCCACAGGAATGGCACTTCATGCAGAGCGCGGTGGAACCAATAGCGGAAGAAATCCTTGATCAGAATGAACATAAAGACCTGGATGACCGGGTTCCAATGGTCCGGCCAAAGATCATGCCCATAGGGCTCCAGGGCTTCGACCATGCCGATAATAAACAGCGCGCTGACAATCAGTTTTGAAATGCCGCTCCAGAACGCGCCGGAGAAATACATGATGATATCGACGGCGGTATCATTGCCGCCTTCGAGCCAATTTCGACTGTATGGCATCAGCCGTTCAAACGGTGCGCAGTATAGGCCGTATATGATCGGGAGCAGGACAAAGCCGACAATGGTCAGGCTGGTAATGCCATTTTCAACCAGTTTGAACCCGATTAAAAAAGACAAGATCAGCGTGAACGGGAAGAGCGTATTGGAGAGGATCTTCCGCGTCATCGTGCCTTCGAGCTTGTAAGATAGCGCATCTAGATGCCGCATCATCCAACGCATCGGACGGACCAGCACATATTGAAGTGAGGCTTCCAACAGATTGATGGGCGCGCCCAGCCAGGTTTCTAAAAATCGCGCGACGGGCGCCCGTTTTGTGATCTTGCGGTTCGTGGAACCGCTTTCGCTCAATGAGGCCACGACTTGTCTCCTACGCGGCCCGAAAGAAGGCCGAAACAATTAAATGAACATGTTCAATAAACATGATCAAACGCGACTGTCAAGCGCGCATTGAGACGATCGGCGTCTCGGCGAGCCGTAAACGCCCTGCCGTGATCCCGCCAATCTTGCGCGCGCTCTTGCCCATTTCTTAAGACCCGCGCGATAGTGCAGAGCGGGTACAAAGAGGGCTCTGCGATGATGACAAAAATGGTCGAAACCGGGTCGGGTGAGATTGCCGTTCATTTGAATGGCACTGGCCCTGTTATCCTCTGCGTCCATGGCTGGCCGGAGCATTCTTCGTCTTGGCGCCATCAAAGCGCTTACTTCTCCAACAAGGGGTATACGGTGGCCGCGATGGATGTGCGCGGCTATGGCGACAGCGCCAATCCAATAGAAATTGGGCCTTATTCGCTGAAACATCTCGCAGCAGATGCCGCGGCCGTCATCGATGCGATCAGCGCTGAGCCGGTTGTCTTGTTCGGCCATGATTGGGGTGCCCCGATAACTTACACAACGGCGCTTTTGCATCCTGAAAAAGTTCGCGCCGTCGCCGGGATGAGCGTTCCCTATATGCCGCAAAGCGAAGTCTCGATGCTGGACCTGATGAAGTCAGTCTATGCCGGGAAGTTCTTCTACATGGTCTATTTCCAAGATGTCGGCGTTCCCGAGGCCGAGTTTGGCGAAGACCCACGGGCGGCGTTGCGGAAGATCTATTATTCAATCTCTGGCGAAGGGGCGCAGGCGCCAGGTTTCAATGACAAACCCGCCGACGCCAAAATGCTGGACGGCCTGATTGACCCGGATCCCTTCCCAGCTTGGCTCAGCGAGGAAGAGCTCGACACTTATGTCGACGCGTTTGCCAAGAGCGGGTTTCACGGACCGTTCAACCGTTATCGCGCGCTCGATCTCGACCATGCCGAATTGGCAGAATTTCGCGGTGTGCCTCTGACACTGCCGACCTGTTTCATCGGCGGCGAACATGACCCCGTCCGCAGTTTTGTCCCGGGCGTCGATTCTTTCTCCATGGCAGGTATGGCCTGCACAGACTTTCGCGGTTCAACCATTGTCGAAGGCGCCGGGCATTGGGTCCAACAAGAAGCGCCGGACGAGACCAATGCAGCGCTAGAGACGTTTTTGAACGGCCTCTAGCGGGCAAGAAACTGGCGCTAGACGAGGACCGCCCGGCGCCAGTCCGTTTTCTAAAGCAGCAAGTCAGCCGCAAAGAAGGCGAAGAATGCGCCGACGGCATAAACCGCCACGCTGATCCACCAGAAAGTCCATCCGATCCGTCTGAGCCGCGTGCAGGCGCGCGCTTTTTCTGGGTCAGTCGGGCAGGGCAGGGTTCTCGCGTGCCATTGCCATGCGCCCGATGCGGCGAGAACCAAACCAGCGACTGTAAAGACAATCGGCTTGTTCGCGCCCATCCAGGTGATGCCCGGGACCGCTTCGATTAGCCCGGCCATCACTGCGCCCATACCAATGCTGACTAGCAAAGCCGGGAGCGCGCAGCAGATCAGGGTCGACACAGAGGTGAACAAAGCCAGCGTCGCAGGAAGCACACTTGGCGGTTTGATCTCTTGATCGAGCGTCGTCATGAGACCTCGCGATCCACTGAGACCATGGCATAGCCCGACTTCTTCACCAGGCTTTCAATCTCATCATCCGTGAGCGTTGTGCCGGGTTTCAAGTCGACATGGATTTCGCCATTGTCGAGATCGACATGGACGAGATCGACAGCCTCATTCTTTCCGAACACTTTCGATACGGCACGCGCGCAGAAATCGCAGACCATGCCTTTGACATTCACGGTCAGAGTTTCGGTGCCTGTCTCAACAGATTGCGCTTGATCGGCTTGCGCCACGACATGCGGCGCGGCGAGACCAATGGCGGCGGCGCAGAAAAGCAGTTTGATATGTGTCATCATCTTTTCCTGTTTAAAATCTCACAATCCAATTGGCCATGAAGCGCTCTGTTTCAGGCGTATAGCCGAATTCGAGCAACTGCACGTCGTAAAAGAAACGAACCAATGGAGTGAGGGTTGTTGGGGTTTCACGTTCAGGCTGGTTTTCAACTTGCAGCATCAGCCATGTGTGGAGATCGCCATAGTCGCCAATATATGGCGCAACACCGATCCGCGCCGCGTGGCGGATACTTTGGTCGAAGCCTAAGTCATAAGCGCGCGTTTCGTACGAGGTGAACACACGGCGGGTTTCCCAATCGGCGGCCAAGCCGACAAAGCCCGCGAGCTCTGTGTCTCCAGCGCCGAATGGGTCGCCTTGCCCGACGCCCGTATTCAAATAGAGATTGGCTTGCGAGCCTGTCTCGTTCCAGCGTTTGACCAAGCGATTGTATTGGACGCCGGTAAAGTGCCAGTCTTGGGTCCAATTTCGCTCTGAGTAGAGCCCAATCGAATCCTGAAACGTGGGCGAGTAATGCGCGTGAACAGACGAATAATCGCTATTGTTCTTTTGCATGAGCGTCCATCCGCCAGGATAGGAGACTGGTCTCGCATCCGCGGGCCCAGCGCTCATCGCGCTTATGGATACCGCGATAAAAGCGGCAAATCCTATTCTCATTTTGATTGTCCTAGTTGAGTTGATCCAAAGGGTTTGGATCACGCCCTAGGCGGCGGAGGCTCATATTCGAATTCGACGCTGTTTGCGCTCTGAGGCAGCGGAGACGCCCAAACCGTCAGACCTGGCAGAGGTTGCGATAGATCCACGCCATCGACGGCAACGACATTGGTCAGCAAAGCGGCGCAGCAGCAAGTGTCGGCTTGGTGAGGCTCATTTTCTGTCGGCTGCGACGTCTCTGCCATGATCATATGCTCGTGACAGGGCATGGCCTCTGTCATCTGGTGATGTGTTTCACTCGCTGCCTGCGCGCGCAGCTCGCACGGCTGAGCCAGGGCATCGAAGCCAAAGGCGAAGAGCACAAAGACCCAAAGGAAGGACGCTAAAAATCGCATTGCATTTAGACTAAGGCTTTGAAAGCTGAATAGCAATCATCGCGCCAGTCGTCGGCGCGTTTGTCGCTGTCTAGACGAACAGTTCGAGCGGGTCTTTGCCGGCTTCGCTTTCTAAAAAGCCAAGCGTTTCGAACGTTTCGCGCATTGTCCCGGAAAGCGGCGCTTGAACGGTCAGAGGTTTGCCGTGAGGACGTGGAATGACCAGGGCTCTTGCGTGCAGGTGCAGACCCTTTGCCACGCCCTGCGGCGTCTCGCGGCGCGTGATATACTTGTCATCGCCAAGAATGCTGTTGCCGAGCTCATGCATATGGAACCGCAACTGATGCATGCGCCCGGTGGACGGTTTCAACGCGACCCAAGCGGCGCGGCGGGCGGCGGTCGAAACCGTCACATAGTCGGTGATTGCATGTTTGGAGACCTTGTCGCCATGATGGCCCAAAATCATCCGCTCGCGGCCCTCCTCATCCTTGCCTTTGCGCATCCAGGAGCGCAGCTGGCCGGCGGGTGGATGCGGCACGCCAACGGTGACGGCCCAATAGACTTTGTCCATCTCGCGCGAGTGGAACAGATCTCCCAGCCGTGAGGCGGCTGCCGGATGCTTAGCGATGATCAATAGACCAGACGTTGCTTTGTCCAAGCGATGGACAAGGCGCGGGCGATGCTCGCCATCTGAGAGAGCATCCAGCATGCCATCAATGTGTCGTCCGCCTTGCTTGGTCCCGCCTTGTACGGCGATGCCTGAGGGTTTGTTGAGGACGAACATCTCATCATCTTCATGAACGATGAGCGGCTTCAGAAATGCCAGCGCTTTACTGTTGGGTTGCTTTGGCGCGCTCCAGGGCGTGTCGCCGTCTTTGCTGACTTTCGATGTAAAGGGCGGCAAGCGCACGGCCATGCCTGCTTCCAAGCGCGTATTGGCCTTGGCGCGGGCACCATCGACGCGGATTTGCCCGGTGCGCAGCAGCTTTTCCAGCTCGCCTTGTGTCATCGGCATGCGGCGCTTGACCCAGCGATCAAGACGCACGCCCCCTTCTTTGGCGCTCACCGTTTCTGTAATCACCTGTCGGCTCATGCGAGCAGCCTTTTCAATGCGAGGAGTCCCGCCGTAAACGCTGCTAGCGCTCCGACCATATTGAGGCCCGCATAGACCATTCCTTTGATGACTTCACCGGTCATGAACATATGAACCGTGTCGCGCGAAAAGGCTGAGAAGGTTGTGAACGCGCCCATCATGCCGACACCGACCAGCAGCCAGAGCGTGTTCTCTAAAGCTGGTTCACGGGTGGTGAACCAGCCCATCAGCGCGCCGAGAATGAAGCTTCCCACGACATTGACGAACAATGTCGCCCAAGCGCCAGACACGCCGCCATGCTCGGTAAAGGCGAGCCCGACGCCATACCGCATAGAGGCCCCAATCGCGCCGCCAATCGCCACTAACAGAAATCCGTTCATGCGCGGCTCTTAGAGGGTTTTGAAAACGAGAGAAAGAGCGAGCGGCGCTCAGACTTGATTTGGAATTTCCATTAGAGAGAGGCTAGGATCGCACCCAAGCTGGTTTGTGGGAGGATTTGACATGGCAAAGCGAGACATAGGCGCACTCGATTTTTCCAAGATTTATCCGATGTATGTCCAGAAAGCGGAGCGAAAGACCCGGACCCAAGATGAGGTCGACGAGGTGCTTTGCTGGCTCACCGGCTATGACCGCACGGGGCTCGAAGAGCAGATTTCAGCCGGCGTCGACATTCGGACCTTCTTTGCCAATGCGCCCGGCATCCATCCCAATGCAGGCTTAATAAAGGGCGTCGTTTGCGGGGTTCGCGTGGAAGAGATTGAAGACCCGTTGATTCAGAAAGCGCGATATATGGACAAGCTTGTCGATGAGCTTGCCAAAGGCAAGGCGATGGAGAAAATCCTGCGAACCTAAGACCGGGCCCTAAACGTTTGTCAGCAAGATCGCTTTTGGTTAGGCAGGC
>JBCBDI010000099.1:2062-8884 GCA_038529885.1 Pseudomonadota bacterium | reverse complement strand
AGCAAGTCGCCGCCTCGACGTCGTTCCTGGTGCCTGAATTTTCTGAAGGATCAGGCTCGCACGTGAACATCACAGGCGCCGCTGTCACTGTGACAGCCGACAATCCGACATTGGCAGAGACCTTTTTGGCCTTCTTGCTGAGCGAAACAGGCCAGACCTATCTCACCACTGAGACCAAAGAACTGCCTTTGCTTGATACCACGGCGCTTCCCGACGGTGTCGAAGCGGTTCCAGCCTTCGTCGCTTCTGACGTGAATCTCAGCGTCTATGGCGAAAACCAAGCCGAAGCTCAGCGTCTGTTCGACCTCGCAGGTTGGAACTAATCAGACTCGCGGCATAGACTTCGAATGATGCCGCGATTTTCTGATCCTATGCGTTCAATCCCACCCGTGCTGCTTATAGCGCTGGTGGGATTGCCCGTTTTGGTCGCCGTCTGGGCAGGCCTAACGGCGGGCGGCGGCGCAACCTGGGATCATATCCTGCAGAACCGCCTGGTTCCCTATTCGCTAACGACCATTTGGGTCTTGCTTCTGGCCGGGCTGCTCATGCTGGCGCTCGCTGTGCCAACGGCTTGGCTGATCAGCCTGTTCGATTTTCCAGGGCGGCGCTTTTTCAGCTGGGCGCTGATCCTGCCTCTGGCGATGCCGGGCTATGTCATGGCCTATGCCTGGGCCGATTTGATGGGCGTGGCGGGCCCGCTTCAGTCCGGCATTCGAGACGCCACCGGCTGGTCAGCGCGAGACTATTGGTTCCCCAACCTGTTTAGCGCGCCCGGTCTTGCTTTCGTGCTGGCATCGACGCTGTTTCCTTATGTCTACATCACCGCTCGCGCCGCGTTCACCATGCAGTCTGCCGCAACCCTCGAAGCCGCGCGTAGCCTTGGGACAACGGGATGGGGCCTGTTTGTTCGTGTCGGACTTCCAGTCGCGATTCCGACCGTGTTGGGCGGCCTCTCGCTCGCCTTGATGGAAGCCGCGGCCGATTATGGCGCCGCTGACTTTCTTGGCGTCCCAACACTCGGGGTCGGCATTGTACGGTCTTGGAACTCGTTCGGCGAACCCAATACGGCGGCGCGGCTGGCCCTGGCGCTGATCTTTATCGCAGGCGTGTTCTTCATCCTCGCAAAGCTCCTTCAAGGACAGCGTGGGACCCAGCAGACCAGCTCACGCTGGCTGAGCCCGCGGCGGACAGATCTGCCGCCAAGCACGGCCTGGATCGCGACCCTGAGCTGCTCCGCCATCCTGCTCATTTGTTTCTTCGCGCCCGTCGCCCGCTTGCTCTGGCTTGCCATCGAAATGCGCGCCACAGCCGTCGAGCTATGGCCGCTGGTGCAAAGCTCAGTCATCTTGGGAAGCCTGGGAACGATGGGCGCCTTTATTGCCGCTCTAGTCTTCACGCTGTCAACCAAACGCAGCCAGGAACTACGGTTCGGGGCGCGCCTCGTCGCAGCGGCGGGCTATGCCGCGCCAGGCGTCGTCCTGGGCCTCGGCGCGCTCTTCATTTTGCGCGAAACCGGCCAAGCGCTCACCGGATGGGTGGCGATCGGCTTCCTGCTCTGGATTTACATTAGCCGCTTCACCTCTGCTGGGGTTGAGCCGTTGCAATCGACATTGGATCGCTTGCCGAAAAATCTCGACAACGCCGCGCGTTCATTGGGCGCTCGCGGGTTGAACCAGTTCATCCGGGTCGACGCGCCCCTGCTCGCGCCGGGCGCGCTGGCCGCCGGATTGATCCTCTTTGTCGAGATTTTGAAAGAACTGCCCGCGACCTTGATGCTGCGCCCGTTTGGGTGGGACACGCTCGCGGTTCGGGCCCACGCTTACGCGACCGATGAGCGCCTGGCGCAAGCGACCTTGCCATCGCTCCTAATTGTGCTCGCAGGCCTCGGGCCAGTGCTGCTATTGTCTTGGCGGCTGAGCCGGACGGAGAGGACTTAAAAAATGACCACGAGCCAGCCGCTCCTCGCTGATGGACTAAGCCGGATCTTTTCCGGTCGCGCGGTCGTTGATCAAGCCTCACTGACCCTCGCACCTGGCGAGGTCACCGCTCTGATCGGACCGTCCGGCTCGGGCAAAACCACACTGTTGCGCATGTTGGCTGGTATGGAGCGTCCAGACCAAGGCGCGGTGCGCTCGGGCGATAAAATCCTGTCTGAAAATAGCCGGTTCGTTCCTGTGGAGAAACGCCGGATTGGACTGGTCTTCCAGGACTTCGCTCTGTTTCCGCATTTGAACGTGCTGGGCAATGTCATGTTCGGTCTGCAAGCCATCCCCAAACCAGAGCGAGAAGCCCGCGCGCAGGCCTGGATCGAGCGGCTGGGGCTGGGCCATCGCCGCGACGCTTATCCACATCATCTGTCCGGTGGTGAGCAACAACGCACCGCGATCGCCAGAGCGCTCGCCCCAGAGCCCGTCGCAATCCTGTTGGATGAGCCGTTCTCTGGTCTCGACCCCACCATGCGGGATCAAGTGCGGGAAACGGCGCTGGAAGCTGTGCGGTCAGCCAATATTCCCGCCCTGCTCGTTACTCATGATGCGAGCGAAGCGCTCGTTCATGCCGACAAAATCGCGGTGATCGGAGATGGTCAAATCCTTCAAACCGGAAAGCCAGAAGAGGTGTATCGCGCGCCCAAAACGCTCAGCGTCGCCCGCGCACTCGGCCCGATGCACAGTATCAAAACGAGCCTTCTCCCCACCGCTTGGCAGGAGACGCTGAAATCCAAGGCCGACACCCTCTGGTATCGCCCCGAAGCCTTTCAAATAGGCGCTGGAGAGCCGTGTACAGTCTCGCGCATCCAAATGGCCGGACCGATCACGGAAATCGCGCTAAACTTGGGAGAATCCGGCGAAATCCTCGCGGCTTGCCAGCCTGGCCGCCCGATTCAGGCGGGCGACCGCGTTGAAATCACACTGAATCCCGATCTGGTCTTTGATTTTCCTTCAGAAACTACCTGACATTTCCGTCATGATGCAGGTCTTGCCCTCGCCAAGCCACATTCAATTGCTTAGCTTGGATGGGTAATCTGGGAAGTCTTGTATGACGCGACTGATCTTATCCTTTGTAACGGCCAGCCTGCTCTGGCTAACGGCGGCGATTCCAGCGAGCGCGCAGAGTCTGATCCGCGACGCTGAGATTGAGCAGATTTTGCGCGACTGGACGAACCCGATCCTGGAAGTCGCTGATCTCGAGCCGAATGATGTCGGGCTCTATATTATCAACGATCCGAGCGTGAATGCTTTTGTTGCGGGCGGCCAACGGATCCACCTTCATACTGGGCTGATCATGAGCGCAGACAATGCGCGTCAGGTGAAAGGCGTGATCGCGCATGAAACCTGTCACATTGCCTGTGGCCACACTGTCACCCGCACGCGGGCCGCCAGTGTCGCCTCACGCCCCGCCCTGGTCTCCATCGGTCTCGGCGTCCTCGCCATTGCCGCCGGTGCGCCGGATGCGGGCGCCGCTTTAATTGCAAGCTCCCAACAATTCGCCGCGCTCAACTTCTTCGTCCACACGCGAGCAGAAGAAGCGATGGCGGATACTAGAGCGGTGCAATATCTGGTCGCGCTCGACCAATCGCCCATGGGCATTGTCGAATTCTTCGAGAAGTTTCGCTACCAAGAAGTGCTCTCAGAAGCGCGCCGCTATCCTTATTTCCGGTCGCACCCACTATCGTCGAACCGCGTTCGCACGACCCGCCAGCTCGCTGAAGAGTCTGGCCTTGCCGACAAGCCGGAAGACCCGCGCGTGGTCGAGCAATTTGAAATGATGAAGGCCAAACTGGTGGGATTCTTAGAGCCGCCAGCCCGGGTCTTTAGAGACTATCCACCAACCGATCTCTCCGCACCAGCCCGTTATGCGCGGTCGATTTCGGCCATGCAGGCAGCGGATTTGACGACCGCCATCGCGGAAATTGATTCCCTCATCGCCGAAGCGCCTGAGAACCCTTACTTTCACGAGCTCAAAGGCCAGATCCTGTTTGAAACTGGCAAGCCCGTGGAATCGGTCGATCCGCTGCTGGAGGCCAACCGACTCCTCCCGGATCAGCCGCTCATCCAAATCTCACTCGCGCGGTCGCTTCTGTCGCGAGATGCGGAAGGCGATGTCGCCCTCGCTGAAGAGGCGCTCCGCGACGCGCTGATCGTTGAACCGAACAATGCGTTTGCATGGACCCAGCTCGCCATCGTCTTTGAAAAGCAAGGCGACCGTCCGATGGCGCAAGTTGCGACGGCTGAAGCGGCCTATAATATCGGCAATTATCCGCGCGCTTATTCCTTTGCCGAGCGCGCCATTCGTGATCTGACCCCCAATACACCGGCATTCCGTCAGGCAAGCGATATCCGCAATGCCACAGACCCCGCTCTGCCTGAAAACGAAGTCTTTTGGCGTCGCCGATAACTATTCTGTGAGAAACAGCGCACTAGATACACTCAAGTATTGATTGTACTCCCATCTTTTGCGTGGTGATCGCCACGCAATCTTGAAGCTAGGACCATTAAAAATGAACCGTATGTTTGGATTGGCGATCGCCGCCACAGCCATCGCCCTCACCCCAGCGTGCGCCCAAGAAGTCGACGCGTCGAACAAAGAAGCGATCGAAAAGATCGTCAAAGATTACATCCTGGAAAATCCGGAAATCATTGAAGATGCCCTGATCGCGCTAAGCGAGAAACGCGAAGCCGAGGAAGCGGCGGTGGCGCAAGCAGCGATTGCTGACAATCAGGACGCGCTCATCAACAATGCCGCAGACTTTTCCGTCGGTCCGGCCGACGCGCCTGTGACCGTGGTCGAATTCTTTGATTATCGCTGCGGGTTCTGTAAACGCTCCGCCGAATGGGCGATCAGCTTGCCGGAACAGTATGACAATCAGGTCCGCGTGGTGTTCAAAGAGATGCCCATCCTGTCGCCTGAGAGTGAGAAAGCGGCTCTCGCGGCCATCGCGGCAGGCAAGCAGGGCAAATATGTCGAGATGCACATGGCCTTGATGGAGCTTGATAATGGCTCCGGCTTTGATGCGGCTGCGATCAATGGGGCCGCTGAGGCCGCCGGTGTGGACGTGACACTGATGCGTGCCGATATGGCCTCGGTTGAGGTTCAAAAAGCGGTTGCGGACTCCAAGAGCTTGGCCCGGACCCTGGGGATTACGGGAACGCCGAACTTTATCGTCGGGACGAACCAAGTTCCTGGTGCAGACACGGCCAGCGTTGAGGCTTTGATCGAAGCGGCTCTGGCTGAGAGCTAAATCAAGCCCGCCAGCGGCGACGATGGGTCTGCATAGCGTTTGCGGCCCATCCGACCGGCGAGATAAGCGTCCCGCCCGGCCATCACCGCGTGTTTCATCGCCCGCGCCATCAAGATCGGATCCTTGGCTTCGGCGATGGCGGTGTTCATCAGGACACCGTCGCAACCAAGTTCCATGGCTTGAGCTGCATCAGACGCAGTACCGACACCCGCATCAACAATCACTGGCACCCGAGATTGCTCAACGATCAAGCGAATATTGAGCGGGTTCTGAATACCAAGCCCAGACCCGATCAGGCTGCCGAGCGGCATGATCGCGGCGCAGCCGACATCTTCGAGCTTGCGGGCATAGACCGGATCATCTGAGCAATAGACCATGACCTCAAAGCCGTCTGAGATCAGGTCTTTGGCGGCTTTTAGCGTCTCTTCCATGTCCGGATACAGCGTTTTCTGGTCGGCCAGAACCTCCAATTTGACCAGATCCCAACCACCAGCCTCGCGGGCCAATCGCAGCGTGCGCACCGCCTCATCCGCGGTGAAACAGCCAGCCGTGTTCGGCAAATAGGTAAACTCATCCGGCGAGACATGGTCTTGCAGCCGATCTTCGTCAGGATTTGAGAGATTCACCCGGCGCAGCGCCACGGTGACCATTTCTGCACCAGCCGCGCGCGCAGCTTCAGCATTTTGCGCATAAGACGCATATTTTCCGGTGCCCACAATGAGGCGAGAATTGAAGGTCCGTCCAGCGACGGTCAAAGGCGTATCAGTCATGCAGCTCGCTTAACCGGGGCCCGCTTCGAGGGCAAGTAATCCCTTGAATTAGAGTTCATTCCTGACAGTATGCGAGACGAAGGGAGGACGTATGCCGGGCATAGATCAGTTTCTTAGCCAATTACGGTCAGGCGATTTCAGGCCCTATTATTTCGTCTCTCATGCGAGCGCCGATAATGCGCAGATTCGGCCAATCATTCAGATCCTCTTGGATGCGGGCATCCCGCTATGGTTTGATCGCCCCCGCGATGCCGGGTTTGATCCAGATCTGTTCGTCGGCTCGCTCAGCGCCAATGAACGCTGGACAGACCAGCTCAATGAAGCCCTCGCCCAGTCGCGCGGCCTGATTTGGTTTCCATCGGAAAATTATGCACAAAGCGATGAATGTAAGCGCGAACGCAATTGCGCCGATATGCTGAAAGGCATCATGACAGAATTCGTGGTCGCGGGCGTTTGCATCTCAGCCGATACATTCGCGCAGATGGATTTGCGCGAACAGACACGCCAAGCCACCCGCGCCTTTGTCGAGGCGTCTGGTGAGGCGTTTAAGCTCGATGAGACCTATCGGCCTGAATTGATGGAGCTTGCGTCCATCCTCCAAACCAAGCTTGCCGATCAGCTCCAGGGCCGCAAAACCATGGTCGATCAAGCCAAACGGTTTGATGGCACACCGCTCGCCGCGACCAATACAAATGCCGATCGCGTGCGCGACTATAATGTCCCCTTCCGCGTCGATCGCACCAATCAGCGCTATTCGGTCAAAGACATATATGACGATTATCTGAGCGGCATTACGCAGAAACGTCCGATCCT
>JBCBDI010000099.1:0-2052 GCA_038529885.1 Pseudomonadota bacterium | reverse complement strand
CGATCCTGATCTGCCACGGTCAGGACGAGGATGTCTCCCGCCAATTTGTCTCGACGACCTTGGCCGAGCGCTTGGTCGCTGAGAATGCCAAGATCTTTGAATGGAGCGAGCAATCGGCGCATCCGATCCGGCCAAACTTGCCGCCCTTCTCTTCCAGCGACAAAGACCGGTTTCCGCGTCGGTTCCGGGACAATCTGTTCGAGAAATTCCTCGGCGCAGACTCCAATGCCGGGCGCGGGTCTGTCACCGAGGCATTGGCAGAGAGTTTCGCCAATGATCGCTGCACCCGCATTGTCTCATCGCGCCTCGATCTTCGCGCAAAGGACAAAGGGCTCTCTAAGCTTCAAGACGTGCTCGACCGCATACAGGCCTGGGCGCAATTCTGGGACAGTTTCCCGTTCAAGATGGCCGACAAAGAGAGTTTCCTCTCGCTCATCCCGGTGCTCGAAATCATCTATGACGAAGACGCGGGCAAAGGCGGCTTCTTCCGCCGGGCGCCTGTATCGACCCAGTTTGAACGCTACAGCGTGGATGAACGCAAAGTCTCCGAGTTCAATCGCGGCTTCTCCAATATCGAGATCAAGTTCCTCGAACGGTTCGACAAAATCTCGGCGAGCTGCGTCGATGAATGGATGGATGATGATTTGAGATTGTTCTCGCACCTGAGCGATCTCGGCAAACGCGAATTGCGCGACGAAATTGAAGCCAAGCTGGGCGGGGTGAATGACCTGCCAATGAAGTCTTGGTCGGAACAAGCTGCCACCGTGCTGGAAGCGCGCGGGATCGGCATTGAAGGGAAGTAAGCATGATGGATTTCTATAGCGGCACTGGGGCGGCGCCCGATGGCGAGAAAGAGGTCAAATCTCCGATCCTCACTGACGCTGTGTTTGCGGCTCAAACCTCGCCGGATAAATACCGTTTGGTCGGCATGGAAGACGGCGATGACCAAGCGGGCGAACGCGTCGTGCGCGCCATCAATACCGCGCTGGCCCTCCAAATGCCGCTCTTGGTGTCAGGCGAACCAGGGTCGGGCAAAACCCAGCTCGGCTATGCGATCGCGCATGAGCTTGGCAAGCCCGCGCCGATGAAATTCGTGACCAAGTCGATCAGCACCGCGCAGGATCTGTTCTACACCTATGATGCTGTCCGGCACTTCCAGGTCACGCAGACACTTGGCGACGGTGATGCGGCGAGCGAGAACGTCACCGATGTTCGTAGTTTCTTGGACCTCGCCCCACTCGGCCTCGCTATTCTACTGGCCCTGCCACTGGATCAGCGCAGGGCTTTCTTACCGCCGGGTTTCGAAACCGTGGAACCTGCCAATCCGCAACAGGCGGAACGCTTGCAAAGCCTGAAAAACCCAGACCCGCGCCAAAGCGTTGTGATCATTGACGAGATCGATAAAGCCCCGCGCGATTTCCCGAATGACTTGCTGCACGAGATGGAAAACCTCCGCTTCCGCGTGCCTGAGCTTGGCGGCTTAGAAACGCCCGCGATTGAAAGCGGCCTGCAGCCGATCATTATCATCACCACCAATTCCGAACGCCAATTGCCAGACGCCTTCTTGCGGCGGTGTGCGTATGTCCACATTGAATATCCGCGCGGCAAAGCACTGGAGAGCATCCTCGCCTCGCGCTTGGCGGGCGTCTTTGAAGCGAGTTCGCCCTTCTTGGCCGATGCGCAGAAATTCTATGAGGACCTGCGCGCCAAGCAGATCATCGACAAGCCGCCTGGCACAGCCGAGCTTCTTCAATTCATGCAAGCCATGGCCGCGAATGGCGTCGATCAGAGCCAGTCCATCGGCACGCAAGTTGAGCTTGTGCAGCAAGGCGTTGCCCTGCTCGGCAAAATCAAAACCGATCAGGAGCGCATCCTGACCGCGCTCGCGGACTGGGCGAAGACAACGGACTGAGGCAGCCATGGTCAGCGCGGTTCGTCTGAACGCTCTTCTAGATGACCTTGACCGCGCCGGTCTGGATGCGGGCCCGGCGACACGGCAGCAGGCGCACATGCTCTATATGCTGCTGGCGTCTGACCCGGACTTTGACACGC
>JBCBDI010000098.1:0-9190 GCA_038529885.1 Pseudomonadota bacterium | reverse complement strand
GCCTCAATGATCCGCAGCTGCGCCATGACAGACCCAAGCCGCCTAACTTGATCCTTGTGCTTCAAATCAAGCAATTTCGGAACAATCTGATTCGGATCAGTCATGGCGCAGCTGCGGATCATTGAGGCGAAACAGGATGAAATTGTCGCAGAGCGTGCGCGCCTCGATCAAAAAGATGTGACCTATGCGCGGCTAAGTCTGCAGAACGGATATGGCCGGTACTTACAGGTCAGAAGCGATGCGCTGCGGGCTCAAGCGGCGGCCTTAAAGGAGCAGGCAAGAGCCCTGCAAAAGGCGCTGAAAGAGACGATGGTTTCTCAATCCATACTTGGCTCAGTGTCTCAACCGTAAAGCGGTTTACCTTCTCTTCATAAAGCTAACCATACTATCCCCACGCGAATAGCAGCAAATTCAATCAAAAAAGCTGCAGCGTCATGGAGATAAATTATGAGTGCGAAGACCCCGTCACACGTGGATCATCAAGTCGGCCGCCGGATTCGTCAGGCCCGCCGCGATGCGAAGCTAACCCAAGAACAACTCGGAAACCTCATCGGACTGACCTTTCAGCAGGTTCAGAAATATGAGAAGGGCGTTAACCGTGTCTCGGCCGGAACCTTGTATGAAATTGCGCAAGTTTTCGAATTGCCGATCAGCTGGTTCTTCGATGAACCGGTTGTCAGCCGTATTTCAGATGTGAATGAAGCCGACACGTCAGAGTTCAGCGATTGCATGAACTTGCTCTTGGATCTTCGCCAAAGCTCTAATCTCGGCCCGGTCCGCGAAGTCCTGCGTTTGGCTGGCGCGCGCTAAGCGCGCCTCGCTCAAACAGGGCGCCTGTCTAAGACGCTTGGGCGTATGTGGCCATTGAGCCGCCACTGCTCTCGATGAAGCTCTCCAGGTCCTTGACCACAGAGAGAATAAGCTGAGCTTCAACGCCAAGGTCATCCGTATTGCCGTTTGGCGCGGAGAAGCTCTCCCAGAGCTTTAATTTGAGAAGCATATCAAGGGGGCTCTCAGCCGATTTTGCGCTGAGGGCCTCAATCATTTCCACTTGCACATCAAGTTCAGCGTCTGCCAATTCTTCAGTCTCTAAGGATTGCGCGAAGTGTGCATGCCGACGCATGGACTTTACCCATTGTGGCAGCTCGCGCTCAATCAAACCTTCCGTCCCCATTTCGACGTCCTTTCCATTATCCGCAGTTGGGTGCAGGGTGACCTACATCCATCCTTATGCGGCCCAGGACGGAATTGTTCCCGGACGGGTGATGTTTTTTGAAATATTTTTTTCTGAGGCGCGATGGAGCGACTTGGACAGCGAGTATTGCCGTTTAGTCCTCGTCTTTCTTTTTCTTCTCTTCGCGCTCTTTTTCTTTCAGGGCTTCGATCAATTGCTTGAGGTTTTCAGGCACGGGTTCGTTCAATATGTCTTTATAACGTTTGCGCAACTCTTCACCGAGTGGAACGTCATCTCGCCATTCTGGCGGTATTTTGGGTGAATCTTTGTCACCAGGCATTGTGTAACACTCGCCGCCATTAACCTATCCGGGCATTTGGAAACGAAATCAGTATGTTATAGCAAGCGGCAGGGTTATATAATTTCTGCAATACTGAATTAGAGCGATTTCGGTCCTGTGCAGACTTTGCGTCAGGTCGGGACTTTCGCTGCCTTTGGCGAAAATTCTGGCATTTCTTGATCCACGGTGAGTGGATGAATGAAATTCGGCCGGAACCAGGGCGAGAATTTCTGGTGGAACAGTCCCCGGAGCCAATCAATCACGATTTGAGCGCGCGCCAAACGACGCACCCGTTCTGTATACGTGAGCCAGAATCGGATCGGTGCGACTTCCGGCAAGGAGAGCGGCACCATATTCTTACCCAGGCCATGCACATATGTGGGCAATAAGGCGATGCCGCCGCCATTGGCGCAGACTTCAATCATTACAGCGCCAGAGTTTGTGACCAGAGAAAAGTCGATCAGGTCCCGGAACTGTTTCACTTTCGGGGCCCAGCTTTCCATCTGATTGACATAGCCCGAGTGAATGATGCAGCGATGATTGTGTAAATCGAAGAGGCTGGCGGGGTGCCCGAATGTCTCAATATATTCAGGCGAGGCGAAGAAGGCATAGTGAAGAATGCCGAGCTTCCGCGAAATGATTTCCTGTCTGAGAGGCTCGCTAAATTGGATCGCAATTTCTGATTTTTCGTCTAACAAATCCGCGTCTGGCTGATTGGTTGTGACCAATCTCAGCTCAATTTTCGGGTTCTGGAGGTGAAATTCCGGCAAATGCGGCGCGATCCAATGGGTTGCGAGGCCGTCGCCTGTGCAGAGCGTCACCGGGCCTTCTGCGGGCACATCATGGTCCAAAACGTCGCTGCGCAAACCGTCCGCGGCGTCGGACATGATCTCGGCATATCGCAGGGCTTTTCGACCGGCTTCGGTGAGGCTCACGCCGCGCGGCGATCTGTACAGCAATTGGGCGTTTAGGGTGCGTTCCAGCTCATCAATTTTGCGCGAAACGGTGGGGGCTGTTTCCTTCAATTTTGCGGCTGCGGCATTCATGCTGCCCAATTCGGCAACAACACTGAAGACTTTGAGCTTATCCCAGTCCAAATTTTCAAACATTATATTCCCACCAGCCGCGCAACCCCAAGGTTATAATATTTCTGTACTACCCTAATTCGATTCTGTCTGCATCGATGTTTACGCTTTTGTGCCATCTCCAAGTGAAATTGGAGACATATCATGCAAGACACTCCCCCAGAACTCGAAACCTATCCATTCGTGGTCGATCATCAAAAGATGCTCGATGGCATGGGGGCGTTTGGCTGGCGCGTCGCGACTTCGGACGAACACGAGCCGATGATGGCCCTGGCTGAAAAGCTGCTCGGGAGCCAGTTGACCAAGGCCAAAGAGATCGAGCGGATCAACAGCATCACGCAAATGACATCCTGGGTTTTTGGCGAGGAAGAGATTGAAGGCATCTTCATCGTGGTCCCCCTCTCTCCGGAAGGGTTGGAGGCGCTGAAAACCGCAGACTTTGACCCTTCCGGCCCTGACGCGGCGCATTTGGCGGCGCTCGGAACGCCGTGCGCTGGCGTTTATACCGGCGCTTATGCGGGAACCACTTATGACTCCCGTAAAGCGGTGATGACGGCGACAGCCATCGTCCGGGTTCAAGTGTTCGGGCAAGTCCCCGCCTTTGCCCGCGCCGCGACCGAAGATGGCGCGCGTACCATGGTCAGCCTCGGTTTTGCGCCAGCTGGCTTCGGCGCCGACAAGCTTTGGATGCAACCGGTCATCAATCGCCCTGAACGGGAGGTCGCGTAATGTTGGGTATCACTGAGATTGGCCAATCAGGCCTTAGAAAACCGTTGGCTCAAGAGGTCATCGACCAGTTTGAGATTGAAGTCGTTCGGTCGTTTGACGCTTATCAAAAAGTTGTCGCGGTCCGCACACTCACCTTTTTGGGCGAGCAAGACTGCCCTTATGAGGAAGAGTTTGACGGCAATGATATGTGCGCCTGCCACCTCTTGGCGCACCTGAATGGACAGCCGATTGCAACGCTGCGCTTGCGGTGGTTTGCCGGGTTCGGAAAGATTGAGCGGGTCTGCGTTCTCGAACGCCACCGTAGCAGCGGCGTCATTAAAGTGCTTTTGGCGGCGGCGTGTGAGCTCGCCGCTCGGAAAGGCTTCCGCCGCATGACCGCTCAAATCCAAGCGCGGCTCTGGCCGCTTTGGTCTAAGACCTTGAATTGCGAGCTGATTGAAGACCGCCCGAGCTTCTATTTCTCGGATTTCGAATACAAAGAGATGGTGATTTCGATCGCACCACACCCAAAAGCCATTCGCATGACCTCGGATCCTTATGAAGTGATCCGGCCGGAAGGGGAGTGGGACACGCCGGGCGTGCTGGATGCTTCAAGGGACCGCGGCGGGGACGATCTTCGCGACGTGGCCGCTTAGTCTCATGTCTATTCTCGTCATCAATACATTCGCCGAGCCGCAAGACCGACGAAGCCTGAGGGCTGTGTCGAGCCGGATTGGTGATCTGATCCATCAGGCGCGCACCTCCCCGCGGCCCGTGGCGCACTTGCACCAGAAGCGCGATCGGCCGGCGTCTGGATTGCGCGTTCCAATTGGGCGTTATGAGCCGGTCTTTCGGGCCCAAGATTTAATAAGCGGCGATGTTCCCGAGGCGCTGTTCGATTTCATCGTTAATAGCCCGACCAATACGATTGAGCTTGTGGGTGCAGCCAGCCGAGACCAAATCGATAAGATCAGAGGGCTTTTAGACGTGGCGGGCTATTCCGCGCAGGTGGAACCGTCCGCCATCGTCGAAACCAGTGAAGAGAGTTAGGGCGCAAGGAAGCGACCGGCTGACTGTCTAATGCACCCATGACGCATGCGGGGATATCATCGCCTCGGCTTCGTCTAGGAAGAACCAATCCATAGAACGCCCAACCGCTTCGGCGATGGCATATAGCGTGCCTGCTGACACCCGATTGGTGCCTTGCTCATATTTGTGCACTTGCTGACTGGACCGGCCCAAGACTTTGCCAAGCTCTTGTTGCGTGATGGAGGCATCAATTCGCGCGCGCCGTATGCGCTGTCCGATCCGAAAATCCATCGAAGTCGTGTCTTTGTCCGACATAGAAAACCTTCCAGACGAGAGTCTATGCCGCGAAAGGTAAATTCAATCTAAAGTAGATTTTCTGTTGCGAGTGACTACAGCAGTGGCCGTATGGGCCAGAGGCTTTCAGCAAGGATGACGGCGCGATGCTTCTAGTTTGATTTGACGCCAAGCGGGACGGTGAGCGACATTTCAGCGGCCACCCGTCGGAGCGCTGCTTCAGCAGCTCCAAGGCTGTCTTCCAATTCGTGCAAGGCTTCCGGCGATGCTGGAGAGAGGTCCTGTTTCACCCATGCCACAGCTCGAAGCATGTCGGCGACATAGACCAGATCTTCTTCGGATAATTTTGTTTTGGCCATGGTGATCGTGCGAATTCCGAAACCCGATACAGTAATAACTTACACAGGAGTCGGGCGAACACAAAGAAATTCTGAACGGGTTCGTTCAACCGGTCTTAGATCGCGTTCATTCGTAGAAACACCAACAGGGCCGGTAGGATGATGAACAGCACCATGACAAACACCCAAAGCGGGAAGGGCCGTGTTCGAGTTAAGGCGTCTGGATCGAGCTGTCTTTGTCGTATCTCCTTGGCAGCAAGCCCCAGCCGGTCGCGCAGCAAATAGACGCCCGCCAACGTGGCTGAAATGGCTGAGCTTGCATAAATTAAGAGCGTATTTTGCGTCGAGATGCCAACAAAGAGATTGGAGACGGAAAGTGTCAGAACGGCGAGCAGGGTTAGAATATTTCGGTCCATGCGGCGTCCTCTATCCATTGACGACGGCTAAATCCGCCGAGGGCGCTTCAGCGCTCTGATGGGGTTGCAGCGACAGTCGGTTCCAAGCGTCGAGCGCGGCGATTTTATAAGCCTCCGCGAGCGTTGGATAATTGAACACATTGTCGAGGAAGTAGGAGAGCTCGCCCTCATGCACCAATACGGCTTGGCCAATATGGATCAGCTCCGTCGCGCCTTCGCCGACAATATGAACGCCGAGAAGCTTGCGCGTTTCCAGATGGAACAGCATTTTCAGCATGCCGGTCTGCAGGCCCATAATGTGACCGCGCGAGGTTTCGCGAAATCTCGCAATCCCGCTTTCATACGGAATACCTTGTTCTTTTAGCTCGCGTTCAGAGAGACCGATCGTCGAAATTTCAGGTACGGCATAAATGCCATACGGAAAGTGTTCGGGCTTTGCGGGGTCTGGCACTTGGAAAGCGTGACATATGGCAATTCGGCCTTGCGTCATTGAGGTCGAGGCGAGGCTTGGAAAGCCGATAATGTCGCCAGCGGCATAGACGTTCGATACGTCGGTTTCAAAGGTCACCGGATCTACGGTCAGGCGCCCGCGCGAGTCGGCACTCAGGCCAATCGCATCTAAGCCGAGATCATCAGATGCCCCGACCCGTCCAGCGGCATAGAGGACCATATCTGATTTGACTTTGCGGCCATCGCTAAGGTCGACAATGCAATAGCCATCATGCGCGTGCACGTTTTGCGCTTTGCATCCCAAGCGCAGCTTGATCCCGCGATCGCGCAGATCATGGGTGAATTCGGCGATCAATTCGTCATCGATAAAGCTGAGAATGGACGAGCGTGGTTCAATCACAGTGACTGAAATATCGAGCGCGCTGAATATGGTCGCATATTCCATGCCGATGACGCCGGCTCCGATGACTGTGAGCGATCGCGGTAGTTCCTTGATTTGAAGAATCTCATCGCTGTCGACCACGGTTTCCCCGTTGAACGGGATGTAGTCCGGGCGATACGGCTTGGTGCCAACGGAAATGAGGGCACGAGCAAAGGTAAAGGACTGGCTGCGCCCTTCGTCCAAGGCGACTTCAATCTCGTTCGGGCCGGTAAAGCGCGCTTGGCCGCGGACCAAAGTCACAGAATTTCGAGAGAATTGGTGTTCGAGCACATCCACTTCATGGCCGAGCGTTTGCCCCAATCGATGGCGTAGGTCGTCGGCTGTAATGTCGGATTTCACTTTATAGGTGCGTCCATAAAAGCCGCGCTCGCGCCAGCCTGACAGGTTCAGCACCGTCTCGCGGAGCGTTTTGCTGGGGATCGTGCCGGTATGGACTGAAACGCCGCCGACACGCAGAGACTTCTCGATCACCAAGACGCTCTTATCGAGCTTTGCGGCTTGTATCGCCGCCCGCCGCCCGGCAGGGCCACTTCCTATTACGATAAGATCAAAAGCAGTTTTCATGGCTCGCCCCAGTCTGAGCGAATCACCTTTTGCTGATTTACTCAACATAAGGTTGAAATTTTGGAATTTATCAAAAAGCTTTAACGCTTGATCAGCTTCACTTGGAAGGTCTCAGCCGCAAGCTCGGCGATTTTGAGGGAATCTTCCACGCCGACAAAGATCGGCGGAAACCCTTGCGGCATTGATTTTGAGCGTGCGGGTAAAAAGTGGATCGCGTTCCGCTTGGCCACGTGTTTAACTGCGTAAAACATGTAAGCGCGGCGATCCGTGCGCTTTTTCTGGGTCGGGAAATAGGGGCGGCAAATCCGCCCGATGGGGCCCGACACGATGAGAATGCGTTCGCTCGTAATCGCATATTCTTCCAGTGGCGGCGCCAAGATGCGGGCGCGAAAGAACCAAATGACAATGCCTGTGACGATGGCGGCCCAAACCGCGACCAGCGCCATTTCAGCGCGAAAGCCGCTAAGCGGGAAACCAAGCAAAAGGAAAACACCGAGAAAGCCCACGCCAAGCACGGGAAGGACCAGGTGGCGATTGAGGTTTCGACCGCTACCACGCCCGGTCCAGAGCAAGTCTTCGCCCTCTTTTAGCTTGCCAGAAAAGTCGAAAGGCACCGAACTGGACATGTCTTCTGCCTAGAGTGTGAGAGCGAACCGCCGGTCAGTCTGACGCGATTCTGCGGAAATGAGGGGCACGTCTCAAGAATACTACTTAAAGTAGTTTTTTGTTAATCAGATGCCCTGACACCAGAGGCGTAAGTTCATTCTTGGTCACCGAGTATCCGCACCACTCAATGCCTGGAAACTTACGCACTCACTATGCACCACCGAGGCCGCGGCGTTTCTTTGGCGTCGCGGTCTCATCGGTCAGATCAGCGCCGCGTTTGGCGTCTCTGCTGGGGGATTGTTTCATGCCAGGTTCAAGTTCAAAACCACGCTTTGCCATCGCATCAGTCCTCGCAGGTCTTGCGCTCACCGGCTGCGAAACCGCCTCCGAGATGGGGGATGACGCGCTGCGCACCCTGAGCAATGGCCGCATTCAGGCGACGCCATTCATGGATGCGAGAGACAAAAAAGAGTGCCACGAGGCCTTGGTTCAGGCGCTCGGCTTTCCGAAGGAATCGCGGGCGATGAAGAATGGCGTCATGGTCGTGCAGACCTTTGACTGCGAGGCGGAACGCATCGTCGCGAAAGTTAGCCTCACCAATCATAATCAGGCACCAATGTTCTGTTTTGCTGAGACTGAGGACGCGCTTGCGGGCGTGCGGGTTGCCCCACAAGCGGTGAGCTATTTTGAATATTCGTATACGCAGAGCGCTTATCAAGATTGCGAACGGTCGAGCTAGCTTTATCCAGCTACACGCAGAAATAGTGCCTAAATTCAGAGACTTTCGTCAAAGTTGAAAGCGCTTTCCATGACAGCGGCGTTTATATCTTGTTAACCCCTAGCGTAAATTAGTTTACGTTCAGGGTGGCTTGGAGCGACACATCATGGAGGGTTTAAACGTGGATCTAGATGTCTTTCTCGGCCAAAGAATTCGCCTTGCGGTTGAGCACGCTGGTCTTGCGCGTCCGATAGTTTCCGAGACGCTCACGTTGCCCATACAAGATTTACGGGCCATGGAAGCTGGCAAAAAACGGATTAGCTCGAAAACACTCTATAAAATATCCAAGCTCACGGGATTGGAGATTTCCTGGTTCTTTGATACGAATATACATGGTGGATCGCTTATTGATTGTACGATTATTGCGAATACGCAATCAGAGGATGATTTCCCAACGATTATACAGAACCTGCGTTTGAATAAGACTTTGGCAGACCTTTGCGAGGCGGTGAAAACCGCTGACCAGCTTGGATTGAAGACCGCAAAAGCTGCATAAACGTCTAAGGAGGGGCGCCTTGTTAAGATCAGTTGCGCCCAAACCAGAGGACCGGCTAACGCGTCTCGCGGCTCCGATCTGGGAGCTCATTACCCGGCGCGGCGAGTTTTTCGAAGCAGATGCTGGCGATACAATTCTAGAGCTTGAGCAAACGAACGATCACCTTCTGATCGTCTTATCCGGCACGGCAACCCTGTTCTACCTTCAAGAAGGCGCGTTCCGTCCCTCGGGGATCTATCGCCAACGCGGACATGTCTTGCACCATGCTGGCATGCATCTCGGGACATCGAACCCATTTCGCATTACGGCCCAAGACAATCAGACTCGCGTCGTCCTGATCGACCGCGATACCGTCTATGACCTCATCGCGCGCGATGTGACCTTTGCCGAGTATTTGTTCAAAGATCTTTCGGTCCGCTTTCTGTTGAGCCTGGGCTTCCTGCGCGAACAACGCGAAGATCCTCTGATCC
>JBCBDI010000097.1:0-9195 GCA_038529885.1 Pseudomonadota bacterium | reverse complement strand
ATCCGTGACCTGTTTCAGCCCATGCTTTTCAACAATATCGGACGGGTCCCCTTCCCCATCGATCATGCGCTGGAAAACGTCCTTAGCGATTTTGCCGGAGATCACGTCGCCGCTGATCAGGTCGATCAGGCCGCCAAGCTGCGTTGCTGAGACAGGGCTTTCTGAAAGCTCCAACTCCGCCTTGTTGAGATATCCGAACAGCTCTTGCGTCACCCAATTGGCGGCAAGTTTCGGATCACGGCCTTTGGCAACCGTTTCATAAAAGTCGGCGCTCTCGGCATCAGCGGTCAGCACGCCGGCATCATAGCGCGAGAGCCCATAATCGGCTTCAAAGCGCGCCCGCTTCTGATCCGGGAGCTCTGGCAGATTGACCCGAATGCCCTCGATGAAGGCGTCATCAATTTCAAGCGGCAGCAGGTCTGGATCTGGGAAGTATCGATAGTCGTGCGCATCTTCCTTAGACCGCATGCTGCGCGTCTCGCCTTTATCTGGATCGTATAGTCGGGTCTCTTGATCGACTGAACCGCCGCCTTCAATGATTTCAATCTGGCGACGCGCTTCAAATTCGATTGCGGCTTGGATGAAGCGGAACGAGTTCATGTTTTTGATCTCACAGCGCGTTCCGAGATGGCCAAAGTCGCCGGTCTCGCGGAACTTCTCATAGGCGCCAGGCTTACAGATCGAAACGTTGACGTCAGCGCGCAGATTGCCTTTCTCCATGTCGCCGTCACAAGTGCCGAGCGCCACGACGATGGATTTCAGCTTCTTCACATAAGCAGCCGCTTCCAGCGGTGTGCGGATGTCAGGCTTAGAGACGATCTCCATCAGCGCAACGCCGGAACGGTTGAGATCCACATAGGTCGCAGTCGGATCCATATCGTGGATCGACTTACCCGCGTCTTGTTCCAAGTGGAGGCGCTCAATGCGCACAGAAAAAGCGTAAGCCGGATCGCCATGTGATGGTTCGACGTCCACTTCGATGACGCCCTCGCCAACAATTGGGTGCTCAAACTGGCTGATTTGATAGCCCTGCGGCAGATCCGGATAGAAATAGTTCTTGCGATCAAAGCGCGAGACTTTGTTGATTTGCGCATTCAGGCCAAGGCCGGTGCGGACGGCTTGCTCGACGCAGAATTCATTGATCACTGGCAACATGCCCGGCATGGCTGCATCGACGAGAGACACGTTCTGGTTCGGCTCTGCGCCAAACTGTGTTGAGGCGCCTGAGAACAGTTTAGCATTCGATGAGACCTGCGCATGGACCTCTAAGCCCAGCACGATTTCCCAGTCTCCAGTATCGCCTTTCAGCGTATATGTCGGGCGCTCACTCATCGCCTTTGTCCTCAGTTGAAGTTTCGTTCTGTTTAGCGCGGTTCTGGGCGGCTTCAACCCGGGCCTTTCGCTCCGCCATCCGTCGATCAATGGCGTGTTCTTTCTTCCCGAACGGGCCGAGTGGCATCGCGGTGCCCTCTTCCCCGTCTTGGCTGCGCGCGTCCAAGAAGCGGCCCGCAATCATTGAAATGCGAATGGCAGCATAGGCGGCAGCCACCAAGGACAAGGCCCAGATGTGCCGAGAGCGCGGATGAAACGGATCTGCCCCAACACTATACGCGGTCGCAAGGATCACCCCGGCGCAAATGACAAATGCACCGGCGGCCATGATCCAAAAGCGCGTGTTCCGGCTCATTGCCTTTGTCTACCACCACTTCTCAGGCTTCGCGACGAAGCCAGCGGCCTCTTCGATTGCGCCAGCAACGCGGAAACATGCCGCCTCGTCGAGAGCTTTACCGATCACCTGAAGGCCGAGCGGTAAGCCATCATTATCGCTGCCCGCCGGAACAGAGATCCCCGGCAGGCCGGCAAGGTTGGCGGTCACGGTGAAGATGTCATTGAGATACATCTGGACCGGATCGTCGGTCTTCTCGCCATAGGCGAAGGCGGCGCTTGGACAGGTCGGCGTCAGCAAAGCGTCGACATCGGCGAAGACTGTTTCGAAGTCCTGCAGAATGCGCGTGCGGACTTTTTGAGCGCGCAAATAGTAAGCGTCATAATAGCCAGAGGAGAGCACATAGGTGCCGATCATCAGGCGGCGCTGCACTTCCGCGCCAAAGCCATCCGCCCGGGTGCCTTCATAGGTGCCGATCAAGCCATCGCCATCTTGGCGCGCGCCGTATCGCATGCCGTCATAACGTGCGAGGTTGGATGAGGCTTCTGCGGGCGCGACGATGTAATAGGCTGGCAGTGCGTATTTCGTGTGCGGCAGGGAGACGTCGACAATTTCCGCGCCCATGGCTTTCAGCCAATCAATGCCTTGTTGCCAGAGCGCTTCAATCTCGTCCGGCATGCCATCGACGCGGTACTCTTTCGGGACCCCGATCTTCATCCCTTTGACGCCTTTGTGGACTTCTGCGGTCCAGTCCGGGGTCTCGACGTTCAGCGAAGTGGAGTCCTTGTCGTCGTGCGAACACATAATCTCGGTGAGGAGCGCCGCATCTGTAACGGTCTTGGCGATCGGACCGGCTTGGTCGAGCGAGCTTGCAAAGGCGACCATGCCCCAGCGCGACGCCCGGCCATACGTGGGCTTGATGCCGACCGTGCCGGTAAAGGCTGCCGGTTGGCGGATCGAGCCGCCTGTGTCCGATGCCGTCGCTGCGAGACAAATGTCGGCGGCAACAGCCGTTGCAGATCCGCCAGACGAGCCCCCAGCGGTGAGCGTCGCATTGCTGCCCGCCCGGCGCCAAGGGTTAGACGGCGGACCAAAGCGAGAGGTCTCGTTGGAAGAGCCCATCGCAAACTCGTCCATATTGAGCTTGCCCAGCATGACTGCGCCTTCGTCCCAGAGGTTCTGGGTCACGGTGCTTTCATAGGTTGGGGTAAACTCGCCCAAAATGTTCGAGCAGGCCGTCGTGCGGACGCCTTTGGTGCAATAGAGATCTTTGACGCCAATAGGGGCGCCGTCGAGGCGGCCCGCTTTGCCGCCGGCGCGGCGCTCGTCAGAGGCTTTCGCCATAGAGAGCGCGAGGTCTGGCGTCTCAACGACATAGGCGTTCAGAGACCCGTTCGAGGCTTCTATTGCATCGACAAAGGCCTGGGTCAGTTCCACAGCCGAAAAATCACCTTTGTCGAGGCCGTCAATCGCCCCGGTTAGCGTCAGTTTGGTGAGCTCGCTCATGCCACGTCCTATACGGTAAGAATTTCGCGCTTTGGTATTCCGGCTTGGCGGTGAGAGGCAAGCCCTAAACGCCGTTTGAGAGCGCAATTGTTGTCACAGGTTCAGGGTAACTATGATGTGATTGGGCGAATACCCGTCAGAGCGTATACTCAAACATAGCAAAAGGAGCTGCCATGATTGCCCATCGTACCGCATTTGCCGCCATGTTATTTGTCATTTCCGCTTGTGCGACGGCGACCACGCCGGAACAACAAGCCGAAATCGATGAACGCATCGCTGAAGAGACTTTTGCCAATGATGTTCGCCGTGGAGAAAAGGTCGATAAAGTGTGCTTTACGCGCGAAATTGATGGGTTCGGTATGACCACAGACCGGGCGGTCGTAATCAATGAAGGCCGCAAGGACTATCTGGTCGAAACCTTCCCTGGCTGCTTTGACTTGGATTGGGCGCAAGCTCTGGCGTTCGATTCATTTTCGAGCTGTTTGCGGCGCGGCGATCGCATTTTGGCACTGGAAAGCCCATTCGGCACCGACCTAAACGGTATCCCGAACCAAGCCTGCCGGGTCAAAGCCATTTATGAATGGAACAAAGACGCCGAAGCGGAGTCAGAAGACGCGCCAGATGAGGAATCGGTTGAAGCCGAGCCGCTTGAAACGGCGTCTATTGAGTAGCGCCTACTCGACCGCCTTCGGGACGACGAAAAAGCCTTCATCAGACTTTGGTGCATTGGCGAGGACTTGATCCTGGATACCGCCATCGGTGACTTGGTCTTCGCGCATTGGAAGTTTGGCCGCGACCACTGAGGTCATGGGCTCAACGCCCTCGACATCGACTTCGTTCAGCTGTTCGATCCAACCCATGATACCGCTTAGCTCACCGGCGAGCGTTTCAAGCTTGTCTTCCGACACCGCGATGCGGCTCAAGCGGGCGACTTTGCGGACATCGTCTTTGGTGACGCTCATCTTGGCTGGGCTCCGATAGAGTTCGATTGACGCGCGCACCGTTACGCGCGAGAGAGCCAGAAGACAAGCCTATGCCTGAACTCTCGCTTCAAGACCTTCCTGATACCGGCCCTCTGATGGGACTGGATCCGGGCGCAAAATCGCTCGGAATTGCCATCAGTGACGGCCTGCGCATGATCGCCACGCCTGTTGAAATCATTACACGTGGCAAGAAATTGCGCCCCGCCCTAAATCGCCTGTTCGAGCTCTATGATGCGCGCGAGTGTGTTGGGCTTATCGTCGGGCTTCCGCTCTATCTAGACGGATCCGCCGGGCCTCGCGTCCAAGCCGCCAAGGCTTTGGTCCATAATATCCGTCAAGAGCGCGATATTCCGGTGGTTTTTCAGGACGAGCGGCTGTCCAGTTCTGAGGCGGAACGTGTAATGATTGCTGCAGATCTCACCCGCGCGCGCCGTGCAGAAACAATTGATGCTTCGGCGGCCGCGATCATCCTGCAAACGGCCCTCGATCGGCTCGAGAACATGACGGATTAGTTGAGAACTGCGTCTAAGAGCGTTTCCAGCCGCGAGGCGAACTGATCGGCGTGGATGGTTTGGCTGCGAGACAGGACTTCAAACTCACTGCCCCGCGAGAGCGCCACCAGCATACGTGCAGCCTCCAGAGGCCGGCTCGCGCCGAGTCGTTCCAGTGGATCTGAGAGCCAGCTTTCCAAAGTTCGCGACCAGGCAGCAACCCGCATTCGCATGGCTTCATCGCGCCCAGCGAACAAAACCATCTCATATTCGATCGCTTCGAGGCCGGATTGATCCGGGCTGAGCGTTGTCATCCCGTTCAAAAACCGCACGAAGTCTTCGCGGGTTTGTACAGGGCGATGCGTCAGTGTTTCGACCAAGGAGCGCTGATAATCGTCGATATAGAGCGAAAACGAGTCGCGAACGAGATCTTCACGCGATGCGAAGTGATAGGTCGTGGTACCCGGAGATACACCGGCCACAGCCGCAACAGCCCGGTGTGTGACTTTATCGACCCCTCGTTTTGAGATGATATCGAGCGCCGCGCGAAGAATGCGTTCTCGGTTCGCGCCTCTGGGTGTGGGTTTGCGAGGGGCTGGTGTTTCGGACATAAGTACAACCTGCGCCATACTTGTGTACGGACATTTCTGATGTGCAACAATACGGTCAGAGACGATGTGTCAAGTCAAACGAGATTCTCTGTCAGACGCCAGATATGATGACGGAAAGTCCGAGATTTTCTGCTATCGATAGGGCTCGGAAGGTCGGTTCGGTTAAGTTTGAGCCTCGAGATTGAGAGTTTCGTAAGAGCCCACACCCTACCCTCGACATCATAAGAATGGGGTGATGATGTTTGAACGCATCCGGCAACTGATTGGCGGGCTTATATTGGCATGCGTTTTCGTCGCTCCGGCGCAGGCGATCCCAGACGCGTTTTCAGTTGCAACGAACCCTGATCGCCAGTGTTTTGCGAACGTCCGAACCCCGGCAATTTATGAAACGCGCACGGAGCGCATCGAGCTGCATCCGAGTTATGAGCAAAAGCGGGTCTTACCCGCCATCACAGAGCACCAAAGGCTGCGAATTGAGACCAAAGGTCCCGAAACAACCTATCTCACGCAGGCACCGGTTTACGAGACCATTTATGAGCAGGTCGAGACAGTCCCTGAGCGCTCTATTCGCGTCCATCATCCTGCAGAATATGTCTCTTGGGTCGAGGATGTGGAAGTCGAACCGGCAAAAGAGATCTGGAAACGGTGTACCACGCGGTTCGGACCCACTGATGCGCGTTCTGTAATAAATACAACAGGACGAAAGGGGGTGAAGTATAAGAGCGTCATGTGCCGCGTTAAGGTTCCGTCAACCGTACGGTCCGTTCAGCACAAAAGACTGGTGCGTCCGGCTTGGGTTGAGGAAAAGACGATCCCGGCGCAATACAAAACGGTTGCGCGGCAGGTCATTCGACGGCCTGGTTATGCCCGCAAAGCGGTTCGCAGCCCCGAATACACGTCTATTGCCGTTGAGCACGAAATCGTGCCGGCGCGCACTGAATGGTATCGGGTTCCAGCGACTTATTCCGACCGTGAGAGAGAGGTTCTCGTGTCTGGCGATGCGCTCGTTCGGGCAGAGGTCCTGTGTGATGAACAGGCAACGCGCGCCCTGGTGGCTCAGATGCAGTCTGCGCTGGTTGAGCGAGGCTATATGATCCAGGTGGATGGCATCTATGGTCCTGAGACCCAAGGCGCGATGGAGCGCTATCAACATGATCATGGCCTCTCGCGCGGATATATGACGGTTGAAACCGTCAACGCGTTAGATGTGAAAGTGGCGACGCACGCGCCCGCTGTGAAGCACGCGACTAAGGCGCAAACAACAATAATGGCAACACAACGCGCGCTATCGCAGGCGGGATTTTATGCCTCTGTGGATGGCCTCCACGGGCCTTTGACTCAAGCCGCACTGGAACGCTTTCAAGTCGCCAATAATTTGGAAGTCGGCTACCTAAGCGCCGAAACCATGACTGCGTTGAATATCATCACCCATATCTAGTGACATCCCTATATCACGCCTGATGTTAGGTGTGAGAAAATGGAGCTAAATATCTATATTTAAACAATAAAATCACGATCTAGCTCTAAGGCTTAACCGCGAGTGCATCTCCAGACCTTGACCGAATAAAGCGCGGACCAGCATAAGCGATGGTTAAGAGAGGGTTTCATGGTCTGGTATATCGCTGCAATTGCTACAGGTTACGTCCTTGGCTCCATCCCTTTTGGACTGCTGATTACGCGCCTCGCGGGCTTGGGCGACATCCGCGCCATTGGGTCCGGTAATATCGGGGCGACAAATGTGCTTCGAACCGGGCGCAAAGACTTGGCCCTCGCCACCCTCCTCCTGGACAGTTTTAAAGCCGGATTGGCGGTCCTATTGCTGACCATGATTAGCGGCGAGCGGAACGTTGGCTTAGTCGCCGGGGCCTTTGCCTTTTTGGGGCATTGCTACCCCGTCTGGCTGAATTTCAAAGGCGGCAAAGGCGTCGCCACTTATGCAGGCTTGCTGGTCTTCGCGTCGCCGCTCGCTTTGGCGGTTGGCGCACCGATTTGGTTAGGTCTGTTCGCATTGACGCGAATATCATCATTGGCAGCGCTCAGCGCGGCGGCTTTGGTGCCGATCGGCGCATTCTTTTTAGGAGAGACCCAGTTTGCCATTGGCACTTTAGCCGCGCTCAGTATTCTCATCTTCTGGAGCCATCGCGAGAATATCAAACGGCTCCTCAATGGAACTGAACCCAAATTTGGGAGTAAATCGAAATAGCATCCGCATCGGGGGGACTAACACATTCGGAAAAACTGGATTGGCTGCAGCTCGCCCGCACACCGCGTATCGGTCCAGTGACGTTCTTCCAGCTGATCTCGCGCTATGCGACAGCGCGAAACGTTTTAGAGCGCCTGCCTGAGATCTTTAAAAATAAACGCGCCCCTGCGCTGCCGGCTCGGCGCGACGTTGAGGCCGAATGGGAAAGGCTGAATTCGATCGGGGCGGATCTGGTTTGCGCCGTCGAACCTGCCTTTCCATCTCTATTAAAACAGCTCAGTCCACCGCCCCCCGTCCTCAGCGCCTTAGGGGCGCTTGACCTCGCCTCGCAAAGAACGGTTGCGATTGTCGGCGCAAGGCAAGCTTCAGCCCTCGGTCGGAAGATTGCGCGCGACCTCGCCCATGATCTCTCCGGACGCGGGTATGTGATCGTCTCGGGCCTGGCGCGCGGAATTGATGGAGAAGCGCACGCCTCCGCTCTAAAGAATGGGACAGTTGCCGTCTTGGGTGGCGGCATCGACCATATTTATCCGCCGCAACACAAGGACCTATACGAAGCGATTGCCGCGCAAGGCTTGATCATCAGCGAAAATCCGATTGGTCATCGAGCCACCGCACGCGATTTCCCGCGCCGGAACCGGATCGTCACCGGGCTTGCCGAAGGCGTGATCCTTGTTGAAGCGGCTGAACGGTCTGGCTCTCTCATCTCTGCGCGAACGGCGTTGGAGCAAAATCGCGAGGTTTTTGCGGTTCCAGGCTCCCCGCTCGATCCGAGATATGCGGGCTCGAACCGCATCTTAAGGGATGGCGCGATTTTGGTGCGGCATGCCGATGATGTCATTGAGGCGCTATCAGCGCCTCAATTTGGATTGGCGCGGGCACCGGATCCGCACCCTTATGAAACTGAAGAGATTCCTTTTGAAGGTTTCCCTGCGTCTCAGCTCCGAGCCGTAGAATCGGTGCTCACGCTCTCGCCAGCGCATATAGATGACATCGCGATTGCGGCTGATCTTGGGGTTCCGCGATGTGCCGCAATCCTCGTCGAACTTGAATTAGCGGGCATTGCGCGAACCTATTCTGGCGGGATGGCGTCGCTTAGTCTTTAGCGAAGAGACGCACCGAAGACACATGTGACTGACATTTCTAACTCTTCACAGCGTCCTCGGCTGGACGCTGGAGGGGGCACAGCTTATGCGATTATAGAGTTAGTGTTGCGGAGTTGCAGAATGCACAAATGGACCAGTATTTTCCTGTTTGCTGCGACCGCCGCTTTTTCGCAATCCGCATGGGCGCAAGACGCCGTGCCAGCCGACGTAGACGTCGAGGTGGAAACGGACGATGAACGCCCGCGCGTGATTTTGGATGCGGACAATATTTTCGCCAATGAAGCCGAAAACAAAGTCATCGCCGAAGGAAATGTTGAGGCGAAATATGAAGGCCGGGTTCTGCGCGCGGATCGCCTCACTTATGATCGCAACACCGATCGCGTTCGCGCCGAGGGAAATGTCGTTATCATCGATGCCGATGGGTCCGAAACTTATGCGGCTGAAATTGAGACCAACAGCACGCTCGCTGATGGTTATGCGATTGGCTTCTCCACGCGAACGGCTGAAGGTGGTGTGGCTGTCGCAGAATCCGCCGTAACGACCGAAGCGGGCTACAGCGCGCTTGAGAAAATTGTCTACACGTCCTGCGAAGTCTGTGACGAAGACGACAATCCAACCTGGGCCCTTCG
>JBCBDI010000096.1:0-9253 GCA_038529885.1 Pseudomonadota bacterium | reverse complement strand
TTTTTTGTCATGGGCCGGGTCGAAGGCGGTGACCCGCTCAATCCGTTTAAGCTCGAACAGGTCGAGCCGCATCGCGCTAAGATGGGCGAGCAATTCTTTCGCCATCTCGGCTCGATTGCCGCTTTGCCGGTCGATGATTCTCCTCTCGCACGCGAAACTGATGTGCCGCGCCCGGAGGCATGCTGGCGCAAAGAGCTGGACTATTGGGCAAACGAGATCCGAACCAATGCGCGCGAACCACAACCGGTCGCCGAAGCGGCCATTCGCCATTTGGAGCGCAACCCGCCGCCACCGGCACAGCGTCTGTCAGTTGTGCATGGCGATTATCGGACGGGAAATTTCTTGCAGGATGGCTCTGGCCGCATCACCGCCATACTCGATTGGGAAATGGCGCATATTGGCGATCCGTATGAAGATCTCGCTTGGGCTACGGACCTGCTTTGGTGCGCCAATGATCAGGAGCGGGCAGCAGGTTTCATTCCTTGGCCGGATGCCATTGCGACCTGGCAGAAAGCCTCTGGGTGCGACTTTGACCCTGCCGCGTTTGAGTGGTGGGTCTTGTTCTCTCATGTCAAAGCGCTCGGTATCTGGGTCACATCCGAAAAGACCTTTGCCGAAGGCGAGAATGATGACCCCATCTTGGCTTGGTCAGGTTGGTTCACGCATGCCGCGCATGAACTGATGCTGGCGATGCGACTGGGACCCAAATATGGAGCAGGCTCATGAGCAACATTGGAATGATCCTTGGCCGGCTAGGTGAAAAACTTGTGACCGATGTCGCGCCGAAACTGGACGGCGACTATTCTGGCGGTCACGCGTCGATGAGTGGCATTATGGCGGTGATGGCGGGTGAGGCCTGGGATGGTGCGGCGGACCGCTTGGTCAACGAGATTGCTGGCTTGCGCGCCTTAATGGCCCTGGCAGGCAAAGACGTGACGGTTCCTGAAAGCCCGAGTGTGAAAGTTTCTGATCTCACGGCGGAACGAAACGAGCTGGCGCGTTATCTGATCGCGTTGCAAATGTCTCTGGAATCTCAAGACACCCAAGAGGCAAAGGATCTAAATGCGAAGATTTGGGCCCATTTAATGGCGACCAGCATGGCCAGGATGCCGAGCCCCCCTGAGTTTCCCGATCCCGAAGCGTAAGCCCAAATACGCGGCGGAAAATGGATCTAAAACCGCAATAGATTCAGGTCATAAACCAAAAATATACAACTTAGAGTGTACTCTTGGCGCCGGGTGAAAGCGGTTGGGCTAGAATATTGAGTATCGGAACGCTTCAAGACGAGGTTTCGCAACAGCTTCAATTTGCTGATCAGCGACGCTTGCTCTCGCGCTTGGCGATGTCGATCTCGCTCATTCTCTTCCTGTATCTTGGCATTGTCGCCGTGATCATGCCGGTCATGACGGTTGGCAAGCTGATTGCCGCTATGGCCGCGATACTCATCGGAAGCTTGAGCTGGCTCTGCCACCATGAAAAATTGTATACGGCCAGCGCTGCGACCATCGTCGCAGTCACCATCATTGGAGGCTTCGTTGCCAGTCTGTCCAATGGCGGGGCAGATGGGTTCGTCGCTCCGATTATGATCTCTGCGCCGGTGACGGCTGCGGTGTTTATCGGGGCAAGAGCGACACTGATTTCTGCGATCGGGGTCGTGCTCGCGATCATCTCGCTGCTCTATTTAGAACGGATCGGCCTGGTCACTGAAGCACCATATCCGTCGGAAACACTGCAAATTGCGGCGATTATCATGCTGTCAGCCGCAACCGGGATTTGTGCCGCTGGCGTGGGATATTTTGCCCATGCGGTACAGACGCAGATCCGGTCGTTGCAAGATTCTCAGAACCGCCTCGTGCAAGCTTCAGAACAGCTCGATCATCTCGCGCACCATGATTCCTTGACCGGCGTGGCTAATCGTCAGGGCCTACATCGCTATTTGGATCGCGCTCTGTCTTCGCGGTCCAAGTCCAAAACGCAAATCCTCTTGGCGCATATCGATCTCGACAAGTTCAAATCCATCAATGACACGTATGGCCACCCGGTTGGCGATGCCGTCTTGAAAAACGCGGCTCAAATTATGTTGGACGAGTTTCGTGAGGACGCGCTTGTCGCGCGGGTTGGCGGCGACGAGTTCGTGATCGCGACCAGCCTGGCTGTGGATGTTGATACGGCAGAGAGCCAACGCCTCTGTGACCGGCTCGTCTCTCTGCTCAAGGCGCCAATGATGGCCAATGGCATTCGCTGCCAAGCGGGCGCGAGCATCGGCTTCGTGACCTCGCCGCGGCATGCCTGTTCCATCGACTCTTTGATGACAGACGCTGATTTGGCGCTCTACGCGGCCAAGCGCGCCGGACGTGGGCGCGCTCAAGCCTTCCTACCAAAGATGCGCAGCCAATTAGAGCGGGACCGCATTTTCCGAATTGAAGTTGAAACCGCGCTTGAAGAGGACAGCGTCACCTGTGTTCTGCAGCCGCAAGTTTGTCTTCGCACGGGGGCTATTGTTGGCATGGAAGGCCTTGGCCGTATCCGCAGCCAGTCAGGCGACTTGCTGGCACCTGGACTGATTTTGCCCGTGCTCTCTGAAATGGGCCGCCTCACCAATTTTGATTTCGAAGTTATGAAATGCAGCCTAGACGCGCTCATGGACCTGCGCGCGGCTGGCCATGACGTGCCCTATGTTTCGATCAATGCCTCGGCCCAATCGCTGCGCACTCCGAGCTATGTCTCTCGCATCTGCGAGCAATTGGAAGCGCGCGGCCTCAAGCCAAAAGACGTCGTCGTTGAAATCCTTGAATCGACGCGAATCGAGGACGCGAAAGACGCCGCCGTTAAATCGATCGAGACCTTGAGAGCCGCGGGCATCAAGACCATTATGGACGATTTCGGCTCCGGCCATGCGACCATGGCCAATCTGCTGAAACTGGACATGGACGGCCTCAAAATCGATCGCTCTCTGATTGCCGATCTCGACAATCATCGGACCTTGCAGCTGGTTCAGTCGGTCTATGCTCTGGCAACAGACTTGGATCTCACCGTGATTATCGAAGGCGTCGAGACCGCTCAACAATTTGCCACGCTGAGGGAGATTGGCTGCGACATCATCCAAGGCTTTGGCATCTGCAAGCCTTTGGAGTTGGATGAGATTAAGGTCTGGTGCAAAACCTATGGCGGCTCAAATGTGAGCGCCTTGCAGGATCGAATTCGCGCAGCGTCTTAGGAGTTGGGCGTATTGCGCGCTAATGGGCCTCTGCCCAATTCTGACCTGTATCGGCTTCCACCACGAGCGGTACACTGAGGCTCAAGGCTGGCAATGGCGCGCGCTCCATCGTGGCTCGGACGGTCTCAATCGTTTTCTCAGCTTCGTCTTGCGGCGCTTCAAAGATCAGTTCGTCATGCACTTGCAGGAGCATCTTCGCACTGAGCCCGGCTTTCGAAAGCGCGTCCGGCATCTGGATCATGGCGCGCTTGATGATGTCAGCGGCTGAACCCTGGATCGGCGCATTGATGGCCTGGCGCTCAGCAAAGCCACGCTGCGGCCCTTTTGACTTGATGCCCTTCAGATGGAGGACCCGGCCAAAAATCGTCTCGACCTGCTCATGCTCGGCGGCGTATTTTTTGGTCTCATCCATATAGGCTTTGATGCCTGGAAAGCGTTTGAAATAGGTCTTGATATAGGCTGAAGCTTCATCGCGCGGGATGGAAAGCTGGCGGGCGAGGCCAAAGCCGGAAATGCCGTAAATGATGCCAAAATTGATCGCTTTGGCGCGGCGTCGGATCATCGGATCCATGCCTTCAATCGGCGTGTCGAACATTTCAGACGCGGTCATCGCGTGAATGTCCAGGCCCTGATTGAACGCATCTTTCAGCGCATCGATGCCCGCAATATGCGCCAGCAAGCGCAGCTCGATCTGGCTATAGTCCGCACTGATGAGAACATTGCCGGGCTCCGGAATAAAGGCCTCGCGGATCTTGCGGCCCTCTTCGGTGCGGATCGGAATGTTTTGTAGGTTTGGATCGTTCGAGGAGAGACGCCCCGTCTGCGCGCCCGTCATGCCATAATTGGTGTGCACGCGGCCGGTGCGCGGGCTGATCTGCTGTTGCAGGGTCTCAGTATAGGTGGAGCGCAGCTTGGAGACGGTCCGCCAATTGATCACGGCGCGCGGCAGATCATGACCCTCCGCAGCCAAATCTTCAAGAATGTCTGCGCCAGTTTGCCAAGCGCCGGTCTTGGTTTTCTTACCGCCTTCAAGACCCATTTCATCGAATAGGATCTCGCCGAGCTGTTTCGGGCTGCCGAGGTTGAACTCGCGGCCAGCAAGCTCATAGGCTTCCGCCTCATAGCGGGCCATGGATTGATTGAACTCCGCAGACAGCCGCGAGAGCGTATCGCGGTCAACTTTGATGCCATGGCCTTCCATGTTGGAGAGCACTGATACCAGTGGCCGCTCCAGGGTTTCATAGACCGTGGTGACCCGCTCTTTGTGTAGGCGCTTCTTGGACTCCAGCCAAAGCCGCATCGTGATGTCGGCGTCTTCGGCGGCATATTCGGTGGCGCGGTCCAAAGGCACGCGATCAAAGGTGATCTGCTTTTTACCTGTCCCGCAAACGTCTTTGAAAGCGATCGGCGTGTGGTGGAAATAGCGCTCCGAGAGCTCATCCATGCCGTGATTGTGCATGCCGGCATGCATGACAAAGCTCAGCAGCATCGTGTCATCCATGGGCGCAACATGAATGCCATAGCGGGCGAGCACGGTGACGTCATACTTAAAATTGTGCCCAATCTTGAGCACCGAGTCGTCTTCGAGCAGGGCTTTCAAAGCCTCGAGCGCTTTGTCCTCATTGATCTGGCGTGGGGGATCGGCGCCAAACATATCGCCGGAGGCAGCGGCTGGATCACTGTCCGGGTCAACATGGGCGAGCGGGATATAGCAGGCCTCGCCTGGGCCAAGCGCCAATGAGACACCGACCAAACCGGACTCATGCGCGTCCAAAGCGTCGGTTTCGGTATCGACAGCAACATAGCCTTGCGCCGTCGCCCGCGCGATCCAGTCTTCGAGCGCGTCAAAGTCGCGGATGCAGACATAGGCGCTGCGGTCGATTTGCACTGGCTCGTCTTCGGTGGCTTCCTCGAGCGAGCCTTCCATCTCAAACGTCTCTTTGACGCGGCGTGTTATGGTTCGAAATTCCATCCGCTCGAGAAAATCGATCAGCGTCTTCGGGTCCGGGTCAGCGACGGCCAAGTCTTCGAGTGGGACCTCAACCGGCACGTCTTCTTTCAATGTGACGAGCTCGCGCGACATACGGATTTGATCAGCATTCTCGATCAAAGTCTGGCGCCGTTTGGGTTGCTTAATCTCTTCAGCGCGCGCCAGAAGCGTGTCCAAGTCACCATATTCCGTAATCAGCGTGGCGGCGGTTTTGACACCGATCCCCGGCGCGCCGGGAATATTGTCGACGCTATCACCGGCCAGAGATTGGATATCGATCACCTTGTCTGGCCCGACCCCGAATTTCTCGACCACTTGATCATGCCCGATATGCTTATTCTTCATCGTATCGAGCATGGAGATTTTATCGGTCACCAGCTGCATCAGATCTTTGTCTGACGAGACGATGGTGACGCGCGCGCCTTTGGCTTCGGCCTGCCGTGCATAGGTCGCCATCAGGTCGTCGGCTTCATAGCCTTCCATTTCTAGGGCATGCGTATGGAAGGCGATTGCGGCTTCGCGGACCAACGGAAATTGCTGGCGCAAGTCCTCCGGCGGCTCAGACCGGTTGGCTTTATAGTCCGGGAACATGTCATTCCGGAACGTATAGGATGACTTGTCGAACACGCAGGCAAAATGCGTTGGGCGGTCATCGCCTTTTAAGTCTTCGAGCAGCTTCCAGAGCATGTTGCAGAAGCCAGATACCGCCCCAACCGGCAAGCCATCTGAGGCCCGCGTCAAAGGCGGCAAAGCATGATAGGCGCGAAAGATATAAGCGCTCGCATCAATCAAATAGAGATGGCTGTCAGAATTGAGGGGCGCGCTTGGCATGATGATTCCTTCGGTCTTGAAGGCGTTGTAAACGTGACTCGCGATTGAGGGTAGGGGCTAGATCTGAAACACGGAGCTGTGCGTCAGTGCCAGGTTCAGAGCCGCCACCGTCTCTGCGCGACCTGGATGACCGGGGTCACTCTATGCTGTTTCAAGCACGGCGCCGCGATAGAGCGCGCCAGGCGCGACTCCGAACTGGCGCTTGACGCTGCGATTGAAGTTGGCGTTTGAAGAAAAACCCCACTTTTCGGAAATCCGCGATATCTCTCCGCGTGCCAGCGGTCGTCTTGTGATTTCCGCGACCGCACGAAACATGCGCCGATCGCTGATGTATTGGCGCACACCGCCTTTATCTTCAAACATTCGGTACAAGGAGGATCGCGACACGCCAAACTCTCGCAAAAGACTGGAAACGTCCAAATCCCAGTCCTCAAGATGGTGTTCGATATGACGGCAAATCAAATCGGTCATCGCGGCGCGGGTTTGGACGCGCACATCGCTGCTTTGCCATCCACCGCCGAGGGCGACTTTCAGCACGGCGACAAAGCGCTGAGAGAGCATTGGATCGAGCGCGTCCTCTGAGACCAAGCCCGCATAGAGGCAATCGAAGAGATGCGCCAAAAGCCTCGCGACGATTGGCGAGCGTGACAGGTGCTGAAAGGGCGGGTGTCTGTCAGGATCATATCCAAGGACCGATTTTGCGATGAAGATGTTTTGGATCGCACTCGGAAACTGGATGCACTCATAGCGCTTTTCCAAATCAATGAGATAAAACTCCCCAGGTTGCCGATCGACGCTCAAATCTCCGAGACGACCGAGCAGATGTCCCGACAGAAAACGTTGCACCAAGACCAAATGCGCACCGCTTTCTGCCTGGGCTTTGGTGCGCCGGACAGCGACAGCGTCATTGTTGGAAACAGAGAAAAAGCAGTTGTTTCCGAACCAGCTTTTGGTCCGAAACATCCCCTTATTTGTGTCCGCCGCGACCGGCGTCATGTCGAAAAAATAGGTCGTGATGTCTCTGACCATCTCCGAGGGGCCCTGCACCACTTGTCTTTGCGCCGGGCCGAAATGGATTTTGGATCTGTTATCCATTGTCATCATGAGGGTCTCGCGTACCTTCTTGGCTGATCAAGTCTTCAGAGATCAGGTCCCTTTCCTTCACTGTGTATAATCCAATCTTGGACCATCGATAATTGTCCCAGAGTCTCAAACTTCATCAGAAATTCTCAAAAATCACCCGCGGGACCTGTGAAACTGGACAGGCGGGCGGGGCGCATTAAGCCTCAGTCTATGAAAAGCTTTTTCTCTCCCAACACGGCGCTCGCCATCGTGATCGCCAACATGGTGGGCACCGGGGTGTTCACCAGCCTCGGATTCCAACTGGTCACTTTGCAGTCTGGCTTCCCGCTAATCATGCTTTGGGTGGTTGGCGGCGTGGTCGCGATTTGCGGCGCACTGTCTTATGCCGAGCTTGGCGCTGCGCTGCCAAGATCCGGGGGCGAGTATAATTTTCTGGGTCAAATTTATCATCCATCAGCCGGGTTCATCTCCGGCTGGATCTCTTCGACCATTGGGTTCTCAGCGCCCGTGGCACTCGCCGCGATGACGTTCGGGGCCTATACGACCTCTTCGATTTTGCCTGATGCTTCCGACACGGTCACCAATTGGACCGAACGAGGTCTCGCCGTGGCATTGATCATCCTTTTGACCCTCATCCATACGCGCCAACGCGAGACCAGCGGGACGTTTCAGGGCGTCTTCACATTGATCAAAGTCGTGGCCATTCTCGGCTTGAGCCTGGCGGGTCTTTTGCTTGTGACCGACTTCCAGCCGATCAGCCTGCTGCCGCAATCAGGGGACACTGCAGCGCTCACATCAGGCGCGTTCGCGGTGTCTCTCATCTATGTCAGCTACGCCTATACTGGCTGGAATGTGGCGACTTATTTGACAGGCGAGCTCGAAGATCCGCAGCGCAGCCTGCCGCGTGTTCTCTTCATCGGCGCGTTTGGCGTCATGTTGCTCTACATCCTCCTGAACGCCGTCTTCTTGCTGACGACTCCGGCTGAAAAAATGGTCGGCGAAGTGGAAGTCGGGGTCATTGTCGCGCGCCATGTCTTCGGCCAGACCGGGGCGATGTTTACAGGCGCGGTGTTGGGCGTGCTTCTGATTTCGACCGTCTCCGCCATGACGATTGCGGGCCCGCGGGTGTTGCAAGTTGTTGGGCAAGACATTCCGACATTCCGCGCTCTGTCGAAGACCAATGCAGATGGGATTCCGACCACGGCCGTGCTCGTGCAGTCCACCTTAGCGCTTGTTTTCGTCATCACGGCGACGTTTGACCAGGTTTTGGTCTTTGCGGGCTTCACGCTCGCCCTGAACAGTTTGCTCGCTGTTGCTGGCCTGTTCGTCTTGCGGTGGCGAAAGCCGGACTTGCCGCGCCCGTTCAAAGTGCCGCTCTATCCAATTCTGCCGCTCATCTTCTTGGCACTGACCATTTGGACGCTGGCTTATGTTGCGATGGAACGCCCACAGGAAGTTATGGTGAGCTTCGCGCTCATCTTTAGTGGGGGGGTAATTTACGGTCTGAGCCGGATGCGCCACTCAACTGCGGAAGGAACATGAGGTCGCTTCCGACTCAGACCGATCACCTGAACGAGCCGGGTCTAAACGGCAGTCAGGATCTCCTTGGCCGCGGCGTGGCATTTTTCGATCTCGTGATCTAAGCCGACGCAGATGCGGGTCCATTCGGGAAGGTCAGTCCAGCGGGCTCCCACCACGCGGACGCCCTTCGCGAGCATTTTTTCAGCGAACTCGGCATTGTTCATACCGAGATCCATATAGATGAAGCTGCCTTGCGGATCGGGGGCGATAGGCCGTCCGAGGTCGTCGGCCATAGCGATCAGCTTCTCGCGCCCCAGCGCTGTTTTCAGGCGCATCTCTTCGAAATAGGCGGTATCTTCCAAGCTGGCGATGGCGCCGACTAAGCCGAGATGATTTACATTGGAAAGACGGCCAGAGCGACGCATATCCATGGCCATGCCTTCTGGCATCACGGCATATCCGATCCGTTGGCCGGCCATCGCATAGAGCTTGGAGAATGTCCGAGCCACAACCACCGGGCGTCCGGCTGACACAAACTCTGACATGACGCCGGCTGGATAGTCGTCCGCCATATCGAGATAGGCTTCGTCAATGAAGACCGGAACTTGCGC
>JBCBDI010000095.1:0-9271 GCA_038529885.1 Pseudomonadota bacterium | reverse complement strand
GCAGTCGATCCACGCCGAGAAGGATGGCAACACCCGCCGCCGGAACGCCGAGACCTGCAAGGATTGATGCGAGGATGACGATGCCAACACCAGGTGTTGACGGGCTACCGATTGAAGCCCCGATCACGGTGACCACCAGCAAAATTAATTCTGACGGCGTGAGCACAATCCCGAAGGCCTGGCTGATAAACAGTGCCGCAACAACCTGGTACAGCGCTGTCCCGTCCATATTAACGGTGGCGCCGAGCGGAATGATGAAGCCAGACAGGGGTTTGGACACACCCAGGCGGTCGCGGGCAATTTGCAGCGACAAAGGCATTGTCGCCGCTGAGCTGGACGTCGAAAAAGCAAGCAGCTGTGCGTCGGCGACCTGGGCCAAGAACCGGAAGGGGTTCCTTTTGGCAATCGCTGCAACAATCAATAAGTAGACGCCGCCCAAGATGAGTAGGCCGAGGATCACGGTTGCCATATAAGCCGATAGTCCCGCCAGTGCCGCGAGCCCGGCTTGCATGACGAAATCAGCGATCAGACCAAATACGGCGAAGGGGGCCAGGCGCATCGCCCAGCCGACAATGGTCATGGCAATATCTTGAATCAGATGCAGTATCTCCAAGAGCGGGGCACACTTTTTGGAACCGAGCGCCAACATGGCCACGCCCGACATGATCGCTGCAATCACGATCTGAAGCATGTTTCGGCTCAAGCCTGCTTCAGAGAGATTTGCCGGGATGAGATTCGCGATTTGATCCGCAATAGACTGATCTGGAGCGACACTGACTTGCGCCGTTGATCCGGTATCCATTGCGAGTGTTCCTGGATCAAGCAGGGTTCCTGGCGCAATGACGTGAGCGCAGGCAATTCCGATCAGGACGGCAATCGTCGTCGTCAGCAGAAAGTAGGGCACTATTCGAAGCGCGACTTTGGCAAGATAGTTCGGATCGCCCGCTGATGTTATTCCCAATACAATTGACGTCGAGATCAACCCGATAACAACCATCTGGATCAGGTTCAGGAAAATCCCACCGGGCAATCGTAACCACTCGCCGATCAGCGTGGCCTGCTCTCTCGAAACGCTCAGAGGGGACTCAAGTTCAGGGGACAGCAACAAACCAATGGCCACGCCCAAGCCCAGGGCGATCAGGATTTGTGCCCATAGTCTTTGCCGAATGAGACCTCGAACGTGCAACAATCGCAAGCCGAGCTTTGGGGGTTTGATATCATGTCGGGGGAACAGGCGGACCATGTCGCAATTCCTAAGTGTGAAACACCTATGTTGAAGCAGGTTTTCGCGTCACTCACTACGTAGAATTACGGATGAGAAAAACCGCAGCTCCACCAGTGTTCCGAACACCTTTGTCAAAACAAAGCCGCGTTTTGGCGGGTCTAAATCGCCGCTGACAATCGGCCCCCTCCCATCGATTTGTAATAATGAATGAGAGCCTATCTCAGCTGACATCGCGCTTGGACGACGGGTCAAGGACGGACTTCGCCGTCAGTTCATCATCTATCGGCTGGAACAGGCGTCTCATGGCCTCGATCAAGAATGCCGTGTTTAAACTAAATAGGATCAGCCCATTTGCCGCCATAAGCGCGGATGTAAGACGCCATTTCTCATCAAGGGTAATGTCCCCAAAACCAAGCGTGGTGAACGCCACAGTCGAAAAATAGACGGCCGTTTCAATGTCGTCGAATACACCCATGGTGATGTAAAAAAGCGCCCAGGTCCAAACGGCAGCAGAAAGTCCAGCGAGGATCCAAAGCGTCATCGCAACCAATATGGCGATCCGTTTGGCGTAGAAGTTCCCTGACCTGAACCAATCAGAAATCGCCGTCAGCCGCGCGATTGCGAAGCCGACAAAAGCGACTTGCATCAACAGAGTTGCGACAATCACTAGAGACCCGGTGATTAACTGATTGAGCAATAGACGTACTCCTGGTTTCCCGCATGCATGGGTTCACGCACCATCTGGTCACGAGACATAACAGAGTTAAGCGCGCTTTGGGCTAAGAAATCTTTTCATTTTTCAAGACCGGTCTCGGGTCAAGCCCGGGATGAGCGGCGGAGGAAAATCACAATAAACATTGTCGCAATATTTGCGTTGATGCGTTCTGGCAAATCGCTTTACGCAACTCTTGCGTTCTTTTCCGACAAGCTTCCTCAAGGATTTATCTGCATGATTTTGACTCCGAACTGCGGAAGCGAGGCCGGTTTTGCCGCCGTTTAATTCAGAAAATGCCCGCCAGGTTCAAAGCCCTTTGAAAGCGACGACGTCGCGGGCGCGCTTGTTTCGATTTGCGGAAGACCGGCTCCCCGTCGCGATTTTTCTAGCGCTGTTCGCGATCGACCTCATCGTGTTTGCGATGGCCTCAGCTTGGCCGCTGGTGCTCGCCTGGGCGGCTTTATCGGTGCCGGCAAAAGTCTGTATCGCGGCCTGGAACCATCACCATCAGCATGTGCCTTTCTTTCACTCGGCGACGTATAACCGATTGATGGAAGTGGTCTTCGGCATGCAGACCGGCGCGGTGTCGAATGTCTGGGTCTTACATCACAATCTTGGTCACCATGATCACTATATGGATCAATCGAAAGACGAGTCCGCATGGCGCGCGCCCGATGGCCGGATCATGTCGGCGCCGGAATATACCTGGCGTCTCGCGCTTAGCGGCTATCCTTGTGCGTTTAAGAACAGTGCCGCGCATCCGAGCATCCGGCGGACTTTTGTCTTGATGACGGCGCTCCATATCGCGCTTTTAGCGGCGCTGGTCTGGATCAACCCTTTCAACGCCGTGGCCATCTTCATCGTCCCGATGGTGATCAGCTTCGTGATGACCTGCCGCCACACCTATGATCATCATGCTGGGTGTTCCGAAGAAGATGAATATGCTGCCTCCAACAATATCATGCATCGCTGGTACAATATTCTCACCGGTAATTTGGGCTATCATACCGCGCACCATTTGAGACCGGGGCTGCATTGGTCAAAGCTGCCAGGCTTTCACGCGCGCATTGCCGATAAAATTCCGGCGGCCAATTATCGCGGGCCGGGATTCCCCATGTCGCTCCTCCCGTCAGGAAACACCTCCAACGCTTGACGCTGATCCCAGCTTCCTCAACGGTGCGCAGCATCAAAATGAGGGTCAGCGAACGTTATGTCGAACACGCAAAGCTTGGACAGTATCATCAATGAATTTGTCCAACCGGTAACGGACGCCCTCTCCTCTTTCATTTTCTATGATGTCACGATCGCAGGATCCGATGTGCCTTTGATCGTCTGCTGGCTGATCGCCGGGGCGTGTTTCTTCACCGCCTATCTCGGCTTCATCAATATCAGAGGCTTCGGCCATGCGGTGAATGTTGTGCGCGGCAAATATTCCAATCCGGACAGCGAAGGCGAGATCACCCACTTTCAAGCGCTGACGGCAGCGGTCTCTGGCACGGTCGGGATTGGCAATATTGCCGGCGTCGCAATCACCGTGTCGATTGGTGGGCCGGGTGCCATCTTCTGGCTGATTGTCGCCGGGCTTGTCGGCATGACGACAAAGCTGGTCGAGTGCACGCTCGGGGTGAAATATCGCCAAGTGAATGCGGATGGCTCAGTCTCAGGCGGTCCGATGTATTATCTGCGCGCGGGTCTGGCGGCGCGCGGCCTGCCTTCGCTCGGCAAGTTCCTCGGGCTCTTCTATGCGATCAGCATCATCATTGGCTGCCTCGGCATCGGCAACATGTTTCAATCGAACCAGGCCTATGTCCAATTGCTGCAAGTAACCGGCGGTGAGGCCGGGCCGCTCAATGGCAATGGCTGGATGGTCGGGATTGGGCTCGCTGTGCTTGTCGCCTTGATCATTATGGGCGGCATCAAATCGATCGCCAGCGTCACCTCGCGCCTCGTGCCTTTCATGGTCGTCCTTTACATCGTCGGGGCCTTGGCCGTGATCGCGCTGAACGCCGCAAACTTGCCGGCTGCGATCAGCTCGATCTTTACTGGCGCTTTCACCCCGTCGGGGGCGTTTGGCGGTGTCTTGGGGATCATGATTATCGGCTTTCAACGCGCCGCGTTTTCGAACGAAGCTGGCATCGGCTCCGCGGCGATTGCACATGCCGCGGTCGCCACCGACGAGCCGATGAGCGAAGGCTTTGTCGGCCTGCTTGAGCCGTTCATCGATACAGTCGTGATTTGCACCTTGACCGGGTTGGTCATCATCACCACCTTCCCGCCAGAAACATTTGTCTCGAGCGACTTGAAAGGCATTGAGCTGACCACCGCCGCCTTTGAATCGAAGATAGCTTGGTCGCCTATTCCGCTATCGATTGCGGCCATCCTATTTGCGTTTTCAACCATGCTCGCCTGGGCCTATTATGGCACGCGCGCCTGGACCTATGTGTTTGGCGAAGGCCGCGGCAAGGAGCACACGTTCAGCCTCATCTTCTGCGCCTTTATCGTCATCGGCGCCGCGGTGAAACTCGAAGCGATCCTGGATTTCGCTGACGCCCTGATTTTCGTCATGGCCATCCCGAACTTGATTGGGCTGTACATTCTAGCACCAGAGATCAAGCGGGATTTGACCGCCTATCTCGATCAAATCGAAGCGATGAAGCGGGCGGGGTAGCGCAGGTTTTTTTCTCCGCTCATCCCGGCGTAGGCCGGGACCTCCAGCAATCTTGGATGGGACTCGCGGCACGAGATCCTAAGGTCAAGCCCGAGACGAGCGGAGAAAAAAACCGATGTCATGCCCGCTTTGACGCCGAGAACAGCCATTCGGTGAGAGGCCGATATGGGGCGATCTTAAGCCGCTCGCGCCCAATGTGCCAATTGATCGTTGTTGCGAAAAACAGTCATAGACCTGGGACTTCTCCGCGACTTGTTTCGCCATGAAGCCGCCAGACCGGATCGTGTCTGGCGGCGACTGGCAAGCAACTACTATTTCAGCTGATCAAGCAGCCCGAATCCTTTGGCCGCAACGACAGGATCGAAGATCTCAACATACTCAGCGATTTTCTCATCTGGGGTAAATCGGAAGGTTGAATAGTAATTATTCTCGTAGATGCCAGCATCGTTCTTCAATCTGAGTTCACCGCGATACCGAACGAAACCGATGCTTGGGTCTTCAGTGGCGAGTAGTTCTGAAATAGGAAACCTCATGCCATCAAAGTTATCTGGGACAGGTGCCCAGTAAGCGAGCAGAGCTTCTTTTCCACTTGCCCCTTCTGGGAAGACCCCACCGGTGTAGGGGTTCACCTGCACACCGGTCTCCGCGAAAAGGTCCACTAATTCGGGGATTTGCTCGCTCTCTAGAAGCTCGAAGAACTGGCGAACGGTCGCTTTGTTTCGACCAGCAATGGCCGATGCGTTTCCAGGATGTGTCTTCGACGAAGCCGCTTGAATTGCAGGACCGAAAACATCGCGGGTCCCTGTTTCGTTCTCGAGGGTGAAGGTCATTGAAGTGATTTTCCAATGCCCATCTTGCTTTTCAAGTTGGTAGTCGTAATGCCCTGCGACTTGCCAGAATAGGTCTCCGATCCAATGAGAGGCGATCACATCCGCATAGGCAATCGCGTTGTCTCCCTTTATCTCTGCGTTCACATTGGAAAGTGCGTGGCGTGTTCGATCAAACCCATGCAACACGCCCGACCACTCAGCCATCAGCTCAGATGGTGTTTTCGACGCTGCAGGTTGATCGTTCAACGAAGAATAGTCGAGAGTGAATCGATCTGCGTACAGTCTTGAGAGTGCATCGAACTCTCCACGATCGGCGAGCGTTCCTACGCTTTCGACAATGCTGAGAACCGCTGCTGTATCGGGTGTTTCATGTGTCATTGAGTCCTCCAAAATTTGGGCTGAACTTTGTTCTGAAGTCACGCACGCGCTGAGAAGTACCGCGCTTGCAAGAGCGATGAGAGTATTTCTGATCATGTTCGCTTATCCCTTGAGAAAGTCTGCGACGGCGTCGGACGCCTCTGTCACGATGTCTTTGCGATCGTAGAAATCGGACTGGGATACATCATCACCGTACCAGAGCTTCCTGAGAGGAGCGTTCAGCCGCTTCTCGTACTCCGCTGCACCCGCTGGCAACGCCATGCCGGCTGATCCGACCATGAGTGTTGGTTTGGAAAGACGCTCGGCCGATTCCAGGGCGTCGTAGGTGAGCCACGGTTTCCAGGTGAGAACGCTGAACTTGTTGTCGAAAGCGGAGATCAGACCACGATCCTCTTCCGTGTAATAAGGGGCCTGGTACATGACCGATGTATCGTCGGTGGCGCTCGCCGCCACCAGGATCGAGACATCCCCGGTCGCCTCGGCTGTCTCGCTCGCGGCGATAAGCCCAGCCGCCGCTTCAGACCCGCCATAAATGCCCTCAGCCAATTCTGGATCGTGGAGCCAAGGTGCAATCAGAGCCAATTTGGAGAGCTTGGAGCTATCGGCAACTGCGGTTGCCATGTAACCCGATGACGCGCAAACGCCCAGGCCAGAGAGATTAGCCGCATCTACATCGCTCCGGCTTACCATATAGTCTGTGGCGGCAAGTATATCTGCGGTTTTTACGACCGGGTCTTCCACGAAGCGTCGCTCGCCTCCGCTTTCGCCCCAGCCGGTGAAGTCAAAGGCTAACGCGACAAATCCACGTTCCGCCAATTCGCGCGCATAGGTGCCCGGCATTTGTTCTTTTACTGTGGTCCACGCACCGGTCACGATGACCGCGGGTGCCTGTCCGTCTAAGCCTGCTGGCTTATAGATCGTTCCTCTAAGCGTCGCGCCGTCGCTCTCAAAGCTCACAGTTTCTATGGCCACGCGTTCTGTCGTGGGTGTATTTTGAAGGTTGATAGTCTCGGTCATCTGGATGTCCTTTTCAATTGAAGTGAGGGAATGCACAGCAGTTTCGGGATTGCTCGTGTGCGCTGTCTCACACGCGGCCAGCAGAGCGATGGCTGACACAGCTAGGGCTGATTTAAAGAGTGGGGGCATGTTCGTCTCCGCTTCGTGAGTTCCTAAGACGAACCTATTGAAGCGCGGGATCGGGGTATTGTCGGACGGTGCTTTGTTTTTGAAGATTCCTGCTATTTCCGCTAAGCTTCAAACATGCCGACCTATCAGGAGATATACCCGTCTGCCGCTATCATCCGCTCTGAGGACGAGGTCCGCCAGAGCGCGCGAGATCTACTATCCCTCGAATACTTCGAGGCAGAGCCGAGCGAGATGCCGATCGGGACATTCGACCAGCATCATATCTTGATCAATCTTCGAGAGACGCCGCACCGCGTCGAGAACTGGCGGGGTGGCGAGCACAGAGACTTTCTCTTCCAAAAAGACGAAATCGTCGTAACTCCAGCGGGACTGGAAAGTGGCTGGCGCTGGCACGAGAAATCACAGTGCATCGTCATCACGCTGGAGCCCAGAAAACTGGAAGCGTTCACCCAGAACGAGCTGGGCCGGATACTCTCCCAGCAGCAGCTCAGCGACTTACCCCAATTCAAGGACGAAGACCTGACGTCCGCGGCTGTGATGTTGCTCTCTGCCCTCAGAGATGGCGGAACAAGTTCGGACGTGATGTTCGAAAGCCTGTCGCGCGTCTTCTTGGTCAAGCTCATAAACAAGTATGGAGACGCCCGAGGCGAGGAACTCTCTTACACGCGAAACTTCACAGCGTCTCACTACAAGCGTGTCCTGGACTACATGGCAGACAACTACGGAACAGCGATCCAGATAGAGGAAATGGCGAAAGAGATCGGCTTCTCGCCGGCGCACTTCTCACGTCTCTTCAAGAGTGTGATCGGCGACTCGCCCTATCAGTTTTTGATGCGATATCGGGTAGAGCGCGCTGCAGAGATGCTCGCTAAAACGAACGACCCGCTGATTGATATTGCGCTTGCGTGCGGGTTTGCTGACCAACCCCACCTCACGCGCATCTTTAAGAAGTTCCGGGGCACCACTCCAAAATCGTGGCGTCAGCAGAAATCATAACTCATTGGCTCAGCTTTAGTTGGTTGATCAGTTGCACCTGTTTATAGAATTCGGTTGTCGGATCGCGAGCGTCCACTTTAGGGCGACTTAAGCCCCCTCCGAAGCCCCCTACTCCGCCGCGATCAGCGTCGTGCGGGAAACGGGCAATGTGCCATCCGGCCAATGCTGCCAGAGCTCGGCTTCGCGTTCTGCGGCGGCGGCGACGGACGCTTCTTTGACATGGCCATAGCCGCGGATCTCATCGGGGACTTTCGCCAATAAGACGGCGAGTTCGATATTCTGTTCGGCAAGGGCGGGTAGCATGCGGTCAATATTGTCGAGATATTGATCGCGCAGCTTGCGCTCCATCTGGCGCTCTTCGGTCCAACCGAACGGGTCAAAGCGCGTGCCGCGGAGCCATTTGAAGCGCTTTAAGAAATTGAAGCCCGTCTTCATCCAGGGCCCGAAGGCTTTTTTGCGCAAATGGCCTTGCTCGTCTTTCTTGGAGAAAAGCGGCGGGGCGAGGTGATAGTTGAGCTTTCCGCCTTTGAACCACTTGGCGAGATAGGCGTCGAATGTGCCATCGGTCCACAGCCGGGCGACTTCATACTCGTCCTTATAGGCCATGACCTTATAGGCGAAGCGCGCGACGGTTTCGCTGAACCGCTCGCCGAGGCCTGCATCTGTTTCAGCCGCGCGGACCTTCTGCATCAGCGCCTCATATTGAGCGGCATATTTGCTGTTCTGGTAGTTTTTCAGCCGCTCGACGCGGTTTGCGATCAGCTCGTCGAGTGTCATCTCGGCAACATGACCGCGCGGATCTTTCGCCGTTTCCAGGCGTTCTGGGTCATAGGCGGCGATCCGCCCGAGATCGAAGGCGGCCATATTGTCGTCTGCCTTGACGCCGTTCAGCTTGATCGCGCGATAGACGCCGCGCAGGGAAATCGGCACGCGGCCCTTTTGCCAGGCATATCCAGCCATGATCATATTGGTGTAGATCGCATCATTGAAATAGAGGATGGCCAAGGCTTCGGCATCGAAGGCGGCAAATTCGCTGGCTTGGCGCTTCACCCGCGAGGCCAAGAGATCACTCTCAAATTTCTTCGATCGATCGCGAATAAACTCGCTGGTCGGGGTGACATCGCTATTGGCAAACGCGGCAGTGCGCTCGGTGTCCATCAGGGTGAGGGCGTCGCCGCCCGCGGCCACAACCAAGTCGCACGCGATCATGCAATCGGCGCTCGCCGGTGGGACGCGGCCGGTTGAGATCATGTCAGGCTCGCGGGCGAAGCGCACATGACAAAGCACTGGCCCGCCCTTCTGGGCAAGGCCGG
>JBCBDI010000094.1:0-9431 GCA_038529885.1 Pseudomonadota bacterium | reverse complement strand
TGTTTGGCCAGCTCCGCGCCAATGACAGCATCGAACAGGTCATCGAAGATCGCGCCCTCGGCGAGTTCCAATTGTTGGCGTTGGCCATATCGATAATGCTCGAAATAGCCCTGATTTGTGCCGAGGACGCGATAGCCGCGATGGCTGTCTCCAAGTGATATCGGAACCGTCCAGGCCACATCCGGACGGGCATCAATCTCCTCATAGGCTCCCCAAGACACTTCTGCTGTCGCATTGCCGAGGCGGAAGACCGAATAGAGGAGCAGATTGATCTGCCCGGAGGGTGCGCCGACAATGAGCTCGGTGCCGGAAATCGTATTGTCAAAGCCCGCTTTGGCGGCGTTGCGGGCTTTCTCCACCCCAAGGAACAGCGCCACAGACAGGGCAATGGCGAGCACGGTCAAAAACGCTGAGGCTTTACGGTTTAGGAGGCTCCGCCAAGCGAGACCAAAAATCGACACGCCCATCACGCCGCCCCTGCGAGTTGGGTGGCTTTATTGAGTTCGGAAAGATCCATCGCTCGGTCGAATAGTTTTGCGAGGCTCGCATCATGGCTGACGAATAGCAAAGCCGCGCCGGTCTTCTGCGCTTCATCGCTGAGCAGCGTAATGAAGCGATCACGGCTATCTGCATCGAGTGCGGAAGTTGGCTCGTCTGCGATGATGAGCGCGGGACTGCCAATCAGGGCGCGAGCGGCCGCGACGCGTTGCTGTTGGCCGACAGAGAGGTCTGTGACTTTACGATTGAGGAGGTCCGGGTCGTCCAGGCCGAGCCGTGCGAGGAGCCGTTTGGCTTCTTCGCCTATGCCGCCGCGGGCCTGACTTTCGGCCTGTCGGCGCTTAGAGAACCGGCAAGGCAGAACGACATTTTCAACGACTGAGAGATACGGCACCAGATTGAACATCTGGAAGATGACGCCCAGGTGATCTGCACGCACGCGGTCACGGCGGCTGCCAGACAATTGCGCCAAATCCTCGCCCAGAACGGAGATGCGCCCTTGCTGTGCTTCTAGAACGCCGGCGATGAGGCCGAGAAGTGTCGACTTGCCCGAACCGCTCGGCCCCCGCAAGAACAGGCGCTCACCCGCGTTCAATTGAAACGTTGGAACGTCCAGCAAAACGGGTTGGCCTGGCCAGGAAAATCGCAGGTCAGTTAGGTCTACGACAAAGTCGGTCATCTAGGGCAGGTCTAGGACGGTGTCCGAAGCGGTCAAGCTTTCCGCCGTTTGACCTGCATCGCTGAGGAAAACAGCATCCACTTGTTCAAATCCCGAGAAGTTCGCAAAACCCGTCACGTCAATGCCGGTTAGGCTGTCGATGGCTGAGCAGGTATAGGTGAGGTCGATCATCATATTGCCGTGGTCTCCGATCGGACGGATGCTGGCACTTGCCGTATCACGCACACACTCGCCGCCCTGTACCGCGACGATGCCATCCGTGTAAGGGGCTGTATCGTCGAGCTCACGAATGGTCTCATCAAGGCCGAAATTCGCCAGCGCGCCTTCGAGGCTAATGCTGAGCGTGCTGCCGTCCAGGCTCGCGGCGAGCTCAGAAAGGCCATGCACATGCGCTTCACCCGCACCATGGTCATGATCCCCATGGTCATGCTCATCGTGATCGTGCGCCTCATGGTCGTGCTCTTCATGATCATGCGCGTCGTGGTCGGCGTGCGCTTCATCTTCCCCGTGATCATGGTCATGGTCTTCGTCATGATCGTGCTCGTGATCTTCAGCCCTATCGCCTTCGTCGCCTTCTGTAGCTTCCGCTTCACTTTCCGCGGCAACCGTCTCCACGGTCGGCTCCGGGGTTTCGACGACCTCTTCGACAATGACCTCCTCGGCCACGGCAGGCGGCGCATCGGCCTCGAGGGCATCAGCGGCGTTTTCAGCGGGCTGACAGGCGGCTAGGGCAAAGACACTCACGCCGAGCAGGACAGAATAACGGGTCATATGAAACTCCAGCTTTCGTTTGACAGGGCCAGGTCAGCAGCGTACCTCGCCGGACTGGTCTGCGATACTATAACATTTCTATCAATCAAATAGGATAAACGGCTCAACCGCCCAAACGAACATTCGGACATGTTTGAAGCCCTCCAAGCGCCTCTTTTCTTTGGACTGATCGCCGCCTTTGTGACGACGCTTGGCCTTCTTGCAGTCGCGCTGCGGAGCGATTGGAGTTTGAGATATGCCGACCTGTTTGGTCTCGCAGCAGCAGGCCTGCTCTCGACCATCGCATTCCTACACATCGTTCCCGAAGCGTTTGCCCTTACCGATCAAGCACCGATCTGGTTGGCGGTCGGCTTTTTTGGCGGTCTCCTCTTGCATCATACGATCCGAACGCTTGTTCCAGAGCGTGAAGGTTCGAAGCTCCCGAGTGAAGCGATCACGCCCATCCTGGCGATCGCGGCGCATTCTTTCATTGATGGCGTGGTCTACTCCGTCACATTCGCTGCCAGTTTCGCCGCCGGCGTATTCACAGCTATTGGTCTGATTTTACATGAGTTTCCGGAGGGCGTCATTGCTTTCGCGATCCTGCGCCGGCATGGCGTCTCGACCCGTATGTCCTTTGTCTGGGCCTTCTTGGCGGCGGCCGCGACCACGCCGCTCGGCGTCCTGGTTTCGGGGCCGTTTTTGTACGGGCTCGGCGAAGAGGCCTTGGGCGGCCTGTTCGGCATCTCGGCAGGGCTTCTCATATTTGTCGCAACCGGCCCTTTAATGGCGCCCTTGAAAGACCTCCCGCCAGGCCGCGGGCTTGCGTCTCTTGCGGCTGGGATTGGTTTGGCGCTCGTGCTTTTATTCTCACCGATTTCCGGTCATGATCATGGTCATATCGGGCATGCTCACGATCACAGCGATCATGAAGGACATGACCATTCTGATCACGGACACGGCGAGCATAATTTCCGGCGATGACTCTTTTGCGCTTTTTTCGATTGGCCCTCGTCTGTATCGGATTGGTGGTCGCGTTGAGCGGTTTGACCGCGCAGGCGCATCCCGAAGACGAGTTTTGCGTAGGCGATAGCGGCATGGACCCGGCGCTCTGCCGAGCGCTTCAAAACATGGACCGAGCGGGCGATCGCGGCGGACCTGGCTTTACCGAGACGGAAACCATTGATTTTGACCGTCCGGCGCTTGAGACGTTCGGGCTCTACATCAAAATCGGCGTACAACACATTTTGCCGGGCGGCTTGGACCATATCCTCTTCGTCTTGGCGCTGTTCTTCTCGACCTTGCGGCTGCGATCGCTACTCATCCAGATATCCGCCTTCACGGTGGCGCACACGATGACTTTGGCTTTGGTGGCGTCCGGGGTGTTTGCGCCGCCCGCTAGCATTGTCGAACCGCTCATTGCCGCGACCATCGCCTTTGTCGCGATCGAGAACATCATTTTCAAAGACATGACCCGTTGGCGCCCGTTTGTGGTCTTTGCATTTGGCCTCATTCACGGGATGGGCTTTGCGGGATTCTTCGGGTCGCTCGGTCTGCCGTCTGGCCAGTTCTGGAGCGCGCTGATCGGGTTCAATATCGGCGTTGAGATCGGCCAATTGGCCGTCGTCCTGCTCGCGGCAGTTTTGCTCTGGCCATTGCGCCGGGTCTGGACGGCTGCGCGGTATCGCCACTTTATTGTTTGGCCTGCCTGCGCTGCGATCGGCTTCACGGGGGCGTTTTGGGCCATTGAGCGCGTCTTAGCAGGGTAAACGGCACCTCACTTGCACTCCATTTTGGAATGGAGATTAAGAAACCATTTACCAAGAGGATGCGCCGCTATCTCTGCGCGGCGCTGGCAAGCGGGGTCACCACTTTTGTCGGTTTGCACGGGTACGCCCGGGCCGATGCCGAGATGTGCACACTGCAAGAGGCAACGGCCTGGCAGCTTGCTTTGACGGACGCGGATGTCGAACAGTCGCCAGATTACATTTTAAGGGTCACAGAAGCCTTTTTGAGCGATTGCCCAACGCGGCCTGAATTTTCAGAAGCGAGCCGCATTGCCGGCATCGCCGCGGCAGATATCGGCGAAGCAGAGCGCGCTGCGGCGCATTTTAAGAATGCCGGTCCGATGCGCGATCATGTGGCGAACTTTTACGCTATGGCGTCCCTCGTCGCGGCGCAGGATGAAGTCGCCGCCTGGCGTTTGCGGGACCAAATGGTGGAACGTTGGCATCTGCGCCTCGAGCGGCACCCTCAGGCTTCTGTTCAAGCAGAAGCCACCGATTATGGCATGATCTATCAGATCTATTTCGCGCAGGCCGATGAAGAGCTTGGGCTCCGAGCTGCTTGGGTAGGCGTGCCATTCGGACCGGGATGGCCGGCCACTCTAACCTTCTCCGACGATCCGTTTCGATTGCAATTGCGAAAAGTGCGCACGCCGGACGACCCGGTAGAGTTTCGATATGTTGATTTGCATCGCTGTCAGGGACGGCGCGCACTTGGCCAGATTGCGACAAAGCTCTCCGTCACTGAGTTCGATCGGGCAGCGCTGGCCAGCCTAACGGCCTATATGGCCAATCCAGACCAGCCGGGCCTGCATCAGAGCGGTCCGATTGCGAGTTGCGTCTTCCCGGGGCGTTTGCTGCCTAACCCGCCGCCGCGCCGATAAAGCGCTAAACCCGCTTTTCGACCTCGGCCACGACGGCGTCCGCTGTGATGTTGAAGTGATTGTAGAGGTCTTGATACGGCGCTGAGGCCCCAAACGAGCTCATGCCGACAAAGCCGCCATCGGCGCCGATCCAGCGGTCCCAGCCAAAGCGGACACCGGCTTCCACAGCGACTTTTGGGAGGTCTCCCCCAAGCGTTTCGGTCTGGTAGCTCTCCGATTGGGCGTCAAACAGATCCATGCTCGGCATAGAGACGACGCGGACCGGTACGCCCTTCTCGGCGAGCGCAGCTTGCGCTGCCATGGCGATCTCAACTTCTGAGCCGGTCGCGACGAGGACGGCTTTCGCGCCTTCGGCATCTGAGAGAACATACGCCCCTTTGGCCGAGAGGTTTTCATCGGTGTGCGTGGTGCGGGCGGATTTCACTTTCTGACGGGTCAGCGCCAGCGTGCTTGGCCCGGTCTCATTGCGCAGCGCCAGTTCCCAACACTCGGCCGCCTCAACACCGTCGCAAGGCCGGAAGACGGCCATGTTCGGCATCGCCCGCAGCGAGGCCACATGCTCGACCGGTTGGTGGGTCGGACCATCTTCGCCAAGACCGATCGAGTCATGCGTCATCACGTGGATGACCCGCTCGCCCATTAGCGCACCAAGGCGGATCGCGGCGCGGGAATAGTCAGCAAAGACTAAGAAGGTCCCAGAGTAAGGGATCACGCCGCCATGCAGCGCCATGCCATTCATCGCAGCCGCCATGGCATGCTCGCGGATGCCATAATGGACATAGCGCCCGCTCCAGTTTGATGGCGAGAGCACGTCCGTATGGCTGGTCTTGGTATTGTTTGATCCGGTGAGGTCGGCTGAGCCGCCAATCATTTCTGTAATAGCTTCAGTGAGCGGCTCAAGCGCGGCGCCAGACCATTTACGAGTCGCATCATCTTTGCCGCCTTCGACCACGGCCTTTTTGTGGGCGTTGACGATGTCAGAGAGATTGGCGGGCAGCGCACCAGCCATCGCCGCTTCGAATGCGGCTTTGTCGGCGTGATTGTCGAGGCGGTTCTTCCAAGCCAAGTGCTCGGCATGGGCGCGTTTGCCGACTTCGGCCCAAGCGGCCTCGATCTCTGCGGGCACGTCAAATGGCGCGTGTGGCCAGCCAATATTCTCGCGGACGGTGGCGACTTCTTCTTCGCCATAAGGCCCGCCATGGGCGGGGCCCGTACCGGCGCGTTTGGCGCCATAGCCAATGATTGTTTTGACCGCGAGCATGACCGGCTTGTCTTGGGTCTGCGCCCAAGTCAGCGCCGCCTCGACATCAGCGGCGTCATGGCCGTCGACTTTCTTGGTGACCCAGCCAGAGGCCTCAAAGCGCATGCACTGATCGGTGTTGTCGGCCATGTCTGTGCCGCCATCAATGGTCACAGCATTGTCGTCGAACAGCACGATCAGGTTTGAAAGTTTCAAATGTCCGGCCAGCGTAATCGCTTCCTGGCTGATGCCCTCCATGAGGCAGCCATCGCCTGCAATCACATAAGTCTTGTGATTGACGAGCTCATCGCCAAAGCGGGCATTGAGATGCCGCTCGGCCATGGCCATGCCGACCGCGGTGGTGATGCCTTGGCCGAGCGGGCCGGTCGTGGTCTCAACACCCTTGGTCAGGAAGTTTTCTGGGTGTCCCGCTGTCGGGCGTCCGAGTTTGCGGAAGTTTCGGATATCATCGCGGCTGACACTGTCATAGCCGGTCAGGTGCAAGAGCGAATAGACCAACATCGATCCATGGCCAGCTGAGAGCACAAACCGGTCGCGATCGGCCCAGTCCGGATCGGCGGGATTATGCTTCATGAACTTAGAGAATAAGACCGTCGCTGCGTCCGCCATGCCCAACGGCAAGCCCACATGGCCGGACTTTGCTGTCTCGACGGCATCGATAGAAAGCGCCCGAATGGCATTCGCCATATCCCGCGTTGATACTGACATGTCTCAACCCCTATTTTGGTTAAACCGGCCATGCCGAGGGTGACCAGCGGTGTCAAGACTGCGGTGCTGTGGCTATTGAGTTTTCAGTGGAATAACTGCTAACCGGATAGGATGAGTGTGATTGATGCCTCCGCGACTCGTTTAGATAAGGCTTTGCGCCGCCTGGAAGGGGCGGTGGATGGCTTATTCGAGCGCTCGGGCGATCCCAGCCTTTTGCGCCAAGAATTGTCTGCCATGATGGAAGATCGCGCGCGGCTTGCCGAACAGTTGGATGAATCGCTGGCCCGCGAAAAAGAGCTACAAGCCCTCGCGGATGAGGCCTCCGAAGCTCTGGGGTCGGCCATCGCAGAAGTCCGCGCCGCGCTTGGCCGCGAAGGGCAAAGCTAATGGCCAAAGCAGACATCCGCATCAAAGGCCGATCTTATTCGGTGGCCTGCGCGCCCGGCCAAGAGGCTCGCCTGATCGCATTGTCTCATCAACTCGATGCGCGGATTGAAGATATCGCCAAAGCCGTGGGCAATATCGGTGATGATCGCTTGTTGCTGATCGCGTCCTTGGCGCTGCTTGATGAATTAGATGCTGCGCACCAGCAACAGGCCGCGGCGGCCGGTCCTGATGTCGAACGCGCGGCGCGTGCGCTTAACGATACGGCCAGCCGCATAGAGGCGCTCGCGGCGAGGATTGAGGCCGGGAAATGAGCGAACCTGAGCTCAGTGTCCTAATCCCATTCTACAATGAAGCGGGCAATGTTTTGCCGCTTTTGGAAGAGGTCCATGAGGCGCTGAACGGCATCGCCTTCGAGGTGGTTTGCGTCAATGATTGCTCAGACGATGCGACTGGCGCCGAATTGGTTGAGGCCGCTGAGCGCTGGCCCGAGACCGTGATCGTGTTCAATCATATCGCACGGGCGGGAAAATCGGCGGCCCTGTTTACCGGCTTAAAAGCCGTGCGCGGCCTTTGGACCCAATTGATTGACGGTGATGGCCAGAACGACATCAACGATACCGCTCGGCTGTGGAATGAGATCATTGAAGGCCAAGACACCGGCAAACTCGGGATCATCGCGGGCAAGCGCAACAGTCGTAATGATAGCGGTTTTAAGTGGCTGCAATCGCGGGTCGCGAATGGTGTGCGCCGGTTCATGCTGCGGGATGACGCGACCGACACAGGCTGCGGTTGGAAGCTCATCCGCACCGAAGCGTTTCGCGAGTTGCCCTTCTTTGCCTCTATGCACCGCTTCCTGCCAGCCTTGATCAAACGGGCCGGTTGGGAGGTGCGTGAAGAATTGGTCAATGACCGCGCCCGCTGGCATGGCCAGTCGAAATACGGCTTTCTCGGACGATTAGGCGCTGGGATTTTCGACCTTTTGGGCATGTTCTGGCTGACCCGGCGCGGCGGGCAAGGGATTGCTGCTGAATGGATCGACCCACGGGCAGAGCAATGACGCCAGCTGATATTGTGTCCAGCCTACGGGCGGCGCGTTTGTTTCGGGTTCTGTCCAATGCTGACCTTAAGCCCTTGGCGACGCCGTCCAACGTGCTGCGATACGACCCTGATTCCACGATTTTCTATCGCGGCGACCCGCCGCATCAGGTCTATTTAATCCTCGAAGGGCGCGTCGCGGTTGAGTCCATGTCCAATCAAGGCAAGGCGATTGCTCTGAGCGCGCTCGGGAAAGGCGAAGTCTTTGGCGAAATGGCCGTCCTCGACGGACGCGAGCGCAGCGCCAATATTCGTACTCTGGAGCCGACAAGCCTGCTGGCGATCGGCAACAATCAGTTTCATGCTTTGCTGCGAGATCACAGCGCGTTCGCGCAAGAGGTGATACAAGACTTGGTGCTTCGATTGCGGCGTTCGGATGCCAAGATCGAGTCGATCATGTTCTTTCCATTGCGCAGACGCTTAGCCGATCTCCTGCTCAGCATGTTCCGCGCCCAGGGGGACACAATCCACGTCACGCAAGCAGAGCTGGCACACTTGCTGACAGCGACGCGTGAGAAGGTGAATGTCAATTTACAAGTTTTGCAAAAAGCGGGCAGCATCGCGCTGAGCCGTGGCCGTATCACGCTTTTGGATGAAGAAATTCTGTCTCGGGTGCGATGAGAACACTCCAATACAAGTAATCAATATTGTAGACTCTTCGAAAGGACTCGAATATTGACAAATATTTGAGATAGAGAGAATGTTTATTTAATGATTCATACTTGATTAGCATCTCGCTCTTAGGTTGAAATTGTCGCGGACGGTTCCTCCATGGCCGTACCTCGACAAGCTCTAGGCTCGGGTTCATCCGCCCCTCTACTCCCGAGCATGACCTTGGGATGCACCATTTCTGGTGCATCCCATTTTCATTGCGTCAGTCAACAAATTCGTCCCAAATCGCCGCGACCCGGCAGGCATCTGACCAGCCGTGCACGCAGGCCTGATCATATAGATGTTTGATCAAGGGTGCGGGTATCCCCTCCACCAGCCTGGTATCGGCGAGGACCGCGGCGCGTAAGCAACTATCGACCATGCCCGCGTCGCACGTTGCCCAATAATCGTGAAAGGCGTGTTCGAAATGGCCGGCTTGTTCGGCGGCCTCTGCACTCATTCTCGTTTTTAGAGGATCGAAGTATTCAGAGCGGTGCATCCCAAATCTCTGATCGGGAGGGCTATTCGGATCGAAAGAGAGGGTCCCGGATATGGAGTCCGGGGTGTCCTGAGGCGCTGCCATCGCCGAACACCCAAGCCCGGCAATAAAGGTTAAAGCAAGAAAAAGTCGCATAGTTTAAAGATCCCATTGATATTGGTCCCCTCAAACGGATGTCATCAGCTGACATATATTTCTATATCATAGAATTAAAAAAGCGCGACCACTCGGGCCG
>JBCBDI010000093.1:0-9528 GCA_038529885.1 Pseudomonadota bacterium | reverse complement strand
ATCGATGCCGAAACCGAAGCGCAACATGCTCAAGCGCTCAAGCAAATGGATGGCGCGTTGGAGTCGCTTTATTCGGACTGGCGCGAACAATTGACTGAGTGTCTCGCGCTCCTGGAAGCCAGCATTGATTTTCCAGATGAAGAAGATGCGCCGGATCGCGTCGATGGTCCGGTTCGTGCCAAGCTCGATGACCTGAAAACCAGCCTCGAATCTGCGCTAAAAGAGGGCAATATTACAGAGCGGATTCGCGATGGATTTAAGATCGCCATCCTGGGAAAACCGAATGCGGGGAAATCGACGCTCCTCAACCAATTGGCCAAACGCGACGCGGCGATCGTTACAGACATACCCGGCACGACCCGCGATGTCGTTGAGGTCAGACTGACCCTCGGCGGCTATTTGGTCTGGATTTCCGATACAGCCGGATTGCGTGAAACTGATGATATTGTTGAAGCTGAAGGCGTAAGGCGCGCGCTAAAAGCGGGAGAGGCCGCCGATATCCGGATTTGGCTCTACGATGGCCGGGAAGACTTCGCATCAGACCAGGTTCGACCGAGTGATTTGATCGTCGCCAATAAAATGGACCTGGTCAAACCGGGAGATGTTTCACGTGAAACACTCCACATCTCCGCCAAGGATGGCGCCGGCATGGAAGCAGTCGAAGCGGCATTGAAATCGAAACTTGGCGAGATGACTCAAAATGTCGGGGCGCCGATCATCACTCGCGCGCGCCATCGCGACGGGATCGAACGGGCTTTGACCCATCTCGAACGGGCCACAGAACATCTTACCTCTGGTCTCGGTGCGGAATTCACGGCCGAAGAAGTCCGCCTCTCGAGCCGCGAACTAGGAACGCTTACAGGTCATGTTGATCCAGAATCGGTGCTCGGCGCTGTCTTTTCTTCCTTTTGCATCGGCAAATAGTCTGTTTCTGCGCCGCTGAATATTATATGAGGCGTCCGAACAAAGGCGCGAAGCGATGTCTGAGACCACAGATTTTGATGTGATTATTGTTGGCGGCGGCCATGCCGGCTGCGAAGCTGCATCTGCGGCCGCGCGGATGGGCGCGCGCACAGCCTTGGTGACTCATAAGATCGCGACCATTGGGGAAATGTCCTGCAACCCCGCGATTGGTGGGCTGGGCAAAGGCCATTTGGTCCGAGAGATTGACGCGCTGGACGGATTGATGGCGCGGGTTTCTGATGTGTCAGGCATTCAGTTCCGAATGCTCAATCGTTCAAAAGGCCCTGCGGTTTGGGGCCCGCGCGCGCAAATTGATCGCAAGCTCTATCGCGAAGCGATGCAGAAAGAGATCCTCAACCATGAGAACCTCACCGTTATTGAGGATGGTGTCGAGGATTTGCTGGTCGTGGATGATCGCGTCAGGGGCGTAGTCGGCGAGTCGGGAAAATCCTACTCTGCGTCTGCTGTCGTGATTACGACGGGGACGTTCTTGAAAGGCATCATCCATCGCGGTGTTGAACGGATCCCCGCCGGGCGGGTCGGCGAGAAACCCGCCATAGGCCTATCCGATCGGCTTTATGCACTCGATCTTCCCATGGGCCGTCTAAAAACCGGAACGCCGGCGCGGCTCAATGGAAAGACGATTGATTGGGATCGGCTCGAAATGCAGCCCGCAGACGAGCGTCCGATCCCATTTTCCTATCTCACCGATGAGATTGAGGTCCCACAAGTTTCATGTGGCATCACCTTCACGAATCCCGACGCGCACGAAATCATCTCAGACAATATCAACCAGTCGGCGGTCTATTCCGGCGCGATTGCCGGACGCGGTCCGCGCTATTGCCCATCTGTGGAAGACAAGATCCATCGCTTCCCTGACAAAACCCGTCATCAAATCTTCCTCGAACCTGAAGGCCTAGAGGATGATACGGTCTATCCAAACGGGATCTCGACTTCATTGCCGGTCGACGTGCAGGACAATTTCGTCCGTAAGATTGAAGGGCTCGAAAAGGTCGAGATCTTTGAATACGGCTACGCGATTGAATATGATTATGTCGATCCGCGTGCTCTGGATTCGGGACTTCAAGTCAAAGCGCTTCCGGGATTGTTCCTCGCCGGTCAAATCAATGGCACGACCGGATATGAAGAAGCGGGCGCCCAAGGCCTGGTCGCGGGATTGAATGCCGTGCGCTATATGCGCGGCGAACCGAATGCGCTGTTCGACCGGGCCGAAGCCTATATTGGGGTTTTGATCGACGATCTGGTGACACGCGGCGTGACCGAACCCTATCGCATGTTTACGTCCCGCGCCGAGTATCGCTTGTCTTTGCGATCCGACAATGCCGATCAACGCCTTACGTCCCGCGGGATCGAACTTGGTTTGGTCGGAGAAACCCGCGCGGAGATGTTTCACGTGAAACAAGCGGCCCTAGCCGAAGGGCGCGAAATGCTCCAATCGGCGGCGATGACCCCAAACGAGGCCCAGAAACTCGGATGGAAAGTCAATCAAGATGGCCAGCGCCGAAGCGCCTGGGATTATCTAGCTTATCCAACCATCGACATGGCCGCGATCGAAGCGGGGTTCCCGGAGGTCGCTCGGCTGAGCGATGAGACCAAAGCGCAACTTGAAATCGAAGCGATGTATGCGGGATATATTGAGCGCCAAAAAGATGACGTCGAGGCGCTCCGCCGCGAAGAGTCTTTGGAGCTCCCGAGCGATCTTGATTATGCCGCGGTCGGCGGCCTCACCAATGAAGTCCGAGCCAAGTTGGAAATGATCCGACCGGCCACACTCGGACAGGCCGGCCGTATTGAAGGTATGACTCCCGGCGGTCTGACCGCACTGCTTGCGTTTGTGCGCCGCCGCCCAGATCGGAAGCGCGTCAATGCCTGATCGCGATGGCTTCGGGCCAAATGATCTGAAAACCTATGTCGATGTTTCACGTGAAACATTGGACCGGTTGGAAATCATCGTTGCCGAATTGGATGACTGGCGGGCCAAGATGAACCTGATGGGTCCGTCTGAGTTTGACCAAGTCTGGCGACGGCACGTCTTAGACTCGCTTCAACTTGCGGCCCACATCCCAGCCGATGGGCATACGATAGATCTGGGCTCTGGATCGGGATTCCCGGGGCTCGTCCTCGCTGCAAATTTCGCGCATCAAGATGCATCCATCACTATGGTGGAAAGTGTCGGGAAGAAGTGTGCTTTTCTACGCGCCGCGGTTCAAGCGGCGCAACTTCCGGCCAAAGTCGTCCAAGGACGGGTGGAAGCCATTAACCCTGTTCAAGCCGATTGTGTCACGGCCCGCGCCTTTGCGCCGCTGCCAAAGCTTTTGGCATATGCCGAACCTTGGCTTACAAATGGCGCATATGGCGTCATTCCGAAGGGCAGACGCTGGCAAGAGGAATTGACGGATGCTTTGGAATCTTGGAGATTCTCCTACGAAGCGATTCCCAGTGTTTCCGGGGATGGGGCTATTTTGAGGATTTCGGAGGTTTCACGTGTCGCAACCTAACACACGCATACTCGCGATCGCCAATCAGAAAGGCGGTGTCGGCAAGACAACGACTTCGATTAATCTCGGGACGGCGCTCGCCGCGGTCGGCCGAAAAGTACTCGTCATCGATTTTGATGCGCAGGGAAATGCGTCGACCGGGCTCGGAATTACGCGCCCAGAGCGTCAGCTCACGACCTATGACGTGGTTGTCCACAATGAATTTCTAGGTGACGCGGTTTTAAATACGCTGGTGCCGCGGCTCGACATTGTGCCCGGCGATGAGAACCTGGCCGGCGTTGAGACCGAGCTTTCGTCTGATCCGCACCGATCTTATCGATTGCGCAACGCGCTCCGCAAATATATCGCCGATGCGCCAGGCCGCGGCGCGACCCAATATGATTATATTCTAATCGATTGCCCGCCCTCTTTGTCGGCGCTGACCATCAATGCGATGACCGCGGCAGACTCATTGCTGGTTCCGCTCCAGTGTGAGTTCTTGGCCCTGGAAGGCTTGAGCCAGCTTTTGAAAACGGTTGAGCTCGTCCGCAGCGGCCTCAATCCCGATCTCGATATTCAGGGTGTGGTGCTCACTATGTATGATCGCCGCAACAATCTGTCCGACCAAGTCGCCGATGAAGTGCGCTCAGTTCTTGGGGCGAAAGTCTATAATACTGTGATCCCGCGAAATGTGCGCCTGTCCGAAGCGCCAAGTTTCGGCAAACCGGCTTTGCTTTATGATTATCGCTGCCCGGGAAGTGAGGCCTATATTCGTCTCGCCTCGGAAATGCTGCAACGCGAACGCGCGCTTCGGGGGTAGGGCATGTCACCGGCAAAACAAAGCCGATTGGGCAAGGGCCTCTCCGCGCTGATCGGGGAAGTCGAAGGTGTGGGTCTTGCCACGCCGGATGAGAGCGCGCCTGACACGAGCGCTCCGGCAGGTGCACCTGCGAGCGCGGTGGATGAATATGCGATCTCTGATATTCGTCCAAACCCAGCGCAGCCGCGCCGGACATTTTCAGAACAAGAATTGGATGAACTCGCCGAGTCGATCAAACAGCGCGGCGTCCTTCAGCCCATCTTGCTGCGTCCGGACCCAGATGCGCCTGGCCAATATCAGATTGTTGCGGGCGAGCGTCGTTGGCGCGCGGCGCAACGCGCGAACCTCACCTCGATCCCGGCCGTCGTTCGCGACATGGATGAGTTACAACTTCTCGAAGTCGGCATCATTGAGAATGTTCAACGTGAAGATCTCAACCCCGTTGAAGAAGCCGAGGCCTATGGCGCGCTGATCAAAAGGTTTGGTCGCACGCAAGAAGACTTGGCCGAGAGCGTCGGAAAATCGCGCGCGCATATTGCGAACACGATGCGGCTTCTCAATCTCGGCGAAAGTGCGCGCGAGCATTTGCGTCAGGGCCGGATCTCGGCCGGACATGCGCGGGCTGCACTTGGCGCTCCGGACCCGGACCGCGTGGTAGACATGGCGGTGATGAAGGCGATGTCGGTTCGCGAAGTGGAGTCCTTGGTCAAACGCCTGAAAGATGGCGCGTCACTCGACACGGTGGCGAAGAAGGTCAATCAGGCTGATAAGGACGTCGATACTGAAGCGCTTGAAAGTGACCTTGCACGGGTGCTGGGCCTCAAGGTCGATATTCGCCAAGGCGCGAAAGGCGGTGAGCTCCGCATCCGTTATGGCGACTTGGAACAGCTTGATGAACTTTGTCGTCGGCTGACGGCAAAACGCAGTTAAGTCACTGTATTATATATAAATAATCTAGTTTTCTCGCCCGGGATGAAATCCGTTTGTCTTCCGCGGCGGTACGGACGCTAGCGTGTCGTTTCTGACCTTAGAGATGAGACGTGTCATGGCCGATACTGACTTTGCTTCCCCGCATAAACTCCAGCGTCCGAAACTGAGTTATAGAGAACCCACGCATCCAGGTTATCTTGAACGCGGCGCCCACGTTGTTCCGGCCTCGGAGCTCGATCTCGATAAGATCGATCTCGCAGATGTTGAGGTATGGCGTCAAAACAAGATGTGGGACCGGTTTGAACGTCTGCGCAAAGAGGACCCGATCCACTTAACACCGGACAGTTTCTTCGGCCCGTATTGGTCAATCACGCGCTATAAAGACATCATGGCTGTGGACACAGACCATAAGCGGTTTTCGTCTGACTCTGAGCAGGGCGGGATCACGCTCTCCAATATGGGCGACAGCATGATTGGACGAAGCTTTATTTCGTCAGATGAACCCATCCACTCGCAACACCGCAAGACCGCGCAGCCGGCTGTCGCGCCAATGGCATTGAAAGAATATGAGCCGCTCATCCGGCGTCGGACCCGCGGGGTTTTGGACAATTTGCCAGTGGGTGAACCGTTTGATTGGGTGCATGCGGTTTCCATTGAGCTCACCGCGATGATGCTCGCGACACTATTTAATTACCCGCAAGAGCGCCGCCGCGAACTCACCCATTGGTCTGACATCACCACAAATCCCACCGATCCAGACATATGTCCGGGCGGGATGGATCAATGGCGGGCAGAATTGACCGAATGCGGACAAGTCTTTTGGGAGATTTATCAAAACCGGAAAAATTCTGAACCCGCCGGAGATTTGATGAGCCTGCTCGCGCATGGAGAACATACGCGCGATATGAACCCGATTGAAATGTTGGGCACTGTGCTGCTGCTGATCATCGGCGGAAATGACACGACGCGAAACACCATGTCGGGTGGCGTCTATGCGCTCAACAAATTCCCGGAAGAATATGAGAAGCTAAAAGCCGACCCCAGCCTCATTCCAAATATGGTGTCTGAGTTTATTCGCTGGCAGACGCCGCTCGCTTATATGCGCCGCACCGCGCTCGAAGACGTGGAAATGCATGGCAAGATCATTCGCAAAGGCGATAAAGTCGCCATGTGGTATGTCTCGGGTAATCGCGACGAGACCTTCTGGGAGGAAGACCCGAACCGCTTGATCATTGATCGGAAACAGGCGCGCAATCACATCTCTTTCGGATTTGGCATTCATCGCTGCGTTGGAAACCGTTTGGCCGAACTGCAGTTGCGGATCCTGTGGGAAGAGATCCTGGAGCGATTTGAGCATGTCGAAGTGGTCGATGAGCCGAGCCGGGTTTCGAGTTCTTTTGTAAAAGGTTATTCTTGGTTGCCGGTGGTGCTCCACCCGAAAACTTAAAAAAAGGGGTCGCGGATGGGCGTGTCGAGACGAAGATTGCTTCAAGGCGGCGCCGTGCTTGGGGTCGCCGCTGCGATTCCGATTGGCCAGCATGTCGCTTGGGGCATGCGCGACTATACCCGCGATGGCTATTCGCCAGATTATCCTGACGCTCCTGCCGGCGAAGACAGTTGGATGAATTGGTCTGGGGCGCAGCGCTCTACGCCAAAGCAATTGGCGTCGCCGCAATCGCTCAGCGATCTTTCGGACCTCATCGCCAATAGCGAAGACCGTATTCGGCCGCGCGGCAGCGGGCATTCTTTCTCTGGTCTCGTACCGAGCGAAGGGACGATCTTAGATGTCAGCTATTTCTCTGGTCTGAACGGCTACGATGAGCGAGCCGGTATTGCGACCTTCGGCGCCGGGACCACGCTGATGCAGACGGCCGGAAAGCTTCAAGACTTGGGGCGGGCCTTTCCCAACTTGCCTGACATTGTGGATCAGACGCTGGCCGGGTCGTTTTCAACGGCGACGCATGGGACCGGCGAAACGCTGACCGCGTTGCACGATTATATTCGCGGCTTCCGATTGGTGACCGCCTCGGGTGACGTGCTCGACGTTTCACGTGAAACGAACCCGGATCTATTTTCCGCTGGCAAAGTGGCGCTTGGCGCGCTTGGCGTGATCGCTGAATATGATGTGCAAACCATCCCCGCGTTTAATTTGCACCGGATTGTTAAAGCTGAGCCGATCGAACAAGTTCTGGATGAAGCTGAAGCACGCGCCGCGGCGCATCGAAACTTTGAGATCTTCTATTTGCCTGGGACAGGCATGGCGGCGACCTTGAGCCATGATCTGCATGAAGGCGAAGTGACCGGCGTCCAGCCGTCCGAAGATGATGAAATATTAGAAGGCCTAAAACAATTGCGAGATCAGTTCGGCTGGTGGCCATGGCTTCGTCGTAAGATTGCTCAATCGGCGCTTCCGAGCGGGGTGATTGAAGATGTGAGCGATGCGTCCACAGAGCTGCTCGCGACCACGCGCCCGATCAAATTCAATGAGATGGAATATCACTTACCGCGCGAAGAAGGGATTGCCGCATTGCGCAAAGTGATCGCCAAGATGGATCGCCGTAACTCGGCTTTCTTTCCAATGGAGATCCGGTTCATTGCGTCGGATGACGCATGGCTCAGTCCATTCAATGGCGGTCCGCGCATGTCGATTGCTATTCATGCCGCCGTGGATGAGCGCTTTGATTATTTCTTCTCAGACTTCGAACCGATCTTTTTGCAGCATGGCGGGCGGCCCCATTGGGGAAAGTGGCACAGTCTGAAGCGTATCGATTTTGACATGCTCTATCCTGAGTTCCGGCAGTTTGCGGAGCTGCGAGAAACGCTCGACCCGACCGGGAAATTCCTGAACCCGCATCTTGCAGAGGTCTTTGGGGAGCCGTTCAATGCTTAAACCGAGCCGTCGCAACCTCATTCTTGGCGGCACGGCCATTATCGGAGCAGCGACCCTGATGTCTAAACCTGGCGATAAAAGCGGACCGCGTGATCCTTACTTCCTGGACGTTCAATCGGCTTTGATGTCGGCGGGAATTGCGACACCAACTTTGGTCATCGACCGGGCGCGGCTGAACCAGAATATAGACACGCTGATGGGGCATTTGCCTGCGGGCATGGGGTATCGGATTGTCGCCAAGTCGCTGCCCTCATTGTCTTTGATCGATCACATCGCGCAGCGTGCGGGCACCGATCGGCTGATGACGTTCAATCTGCCAATGCTGTCAGAGCTCAGCGTGATTATGCCGGACGCGAGCCAATTGCTCGGAAAGCCGTTGCCGGTTCAAGCGGCGAAAACCTATTTCGAGACCTTGCCCGCAGATGCATCGGGGGCCGCGTCCCGGATTCAATGGTTGATCGATACGCCGCAACGATTGCAGCAATATGCAAACCTCGCGCGGACGCTCGATCGAACTTTGCAGATCAATCTGGAACTCGACGTCGGTCTCCATCGCGGCGGGTTTGAGCCGGGGGCGGAACTTCAGGGTGTCTTGGAGGCGATTGCCTCAGACCCGAACCTGCAATTTTCTGGATTCATGGGATATGAGCCGCATATTCCCGCGCTGCCCACGACGCTTGGCTGGCGCGACAGAGCTCTGAAAGGGGCTTGGAAAAAGTATAGCGATGCGCTGGATCAAGCGCGCGAAGTATTTGGTGCCGCCGCGATGAATGAGATCACGCGCAATGCCGCCGGCAGCCCGACTTATCGCTATTATCAAGATACCAGCGTCGCGAATGAAATCTCGGCGGGGTCCTGCCTGGTTAAGCCGACCCATTTTGACAGCGACTTGCTCGAGCCACATCTGCCCGCGAGCTTCATCGCCACGCCGGTGATCAAATCGCTACCGACGACGCGCATGCCGGGGCTCGAATTTGCCGATGGCGCCAAGCGAGCTTGGGATCCAAATTACAATAAGACGGTGTTTATCTATGGCGGCCATTGGCTGGCCGATCCGGTCGACCCGCCGGGCCTGGAGTACAATTCGACATTCGGACGATCGTCCAATCAAGAAATGCTAAATGGCGGTCCGGATCTAGACATCGCCGCGGACGAGTTTGTTTTCTTCCGCCCGCACCAAAGTGAGGCGGTCTTCTTGCAATTTGGCGATATCGCGATCTATGAGGATGGCGCAATTGTCGACTTTTGGCCGGTCTTTGAGGCGTCGGCCTGACGTGCCGACCCATAAAAAAGAGGCAGCCATTTCTGACCGCCTCTTTCATTGGGCCAAGGCCCAAATTTACTGCTTAAACAGTCCTTAGAACAGGTTCACACCGAGCGACTTAACCGTCGACATGGTGAGGTAACCAATCGGAAGACCATTGGCG
>JBCBDI010000092.1:0-9534 GCA_038529885.1 Pseudomonadota bacterium | reverse complement strand
CCGCCGCCGACTTTAATCTGACGGCGGCACTGCAATCTCCAACGTTGCAGAATGGGGCGGGTTCAACCTCACCTATACAATCGCGGCCTTTATCAGCGTCGCGGCGAATGCGGTCTATGGCTATTCTGTCCAGGTGATGGGCTTCACCTTCATGTTCTTTCTTGGCATCGGCACCGCGACCAGCGTCCGCGTCGCTGAGCATTATGGCCGGGGCGACATGCGGGGCGTCAAAGATGCGTCGCGCTTAGGCGTGGCGGCGACCTTTGTGCTGGGCGTTTCGCTCGCCATTCTGATCTATATCTTCAAGGACAATGTCGCGCTGTTGCTGGTCAATTCTGAAGCTAGCATTGATGGCACCATGCTCGCCGTGGCGATCTCCAGTTTGCTGATCTATGCCGCCTTCGCGACGACTTTTGATGGCTTGCAGGCGACGGCCTCTATGGCGCTTCGGGCGCAAGGCATTGTCTGGATCCCATCGGCCATCCATTTGGCGTCTTTTTTCCTGCTGATGATCCCGCTCTGTTATGTGATGGGCGTCAGTCTGGGGCGGGGCGCGCAAGGCATGATGGAAGCGATTACGATCACGCTTTTGATTGCGGGCGGCCTGCAATGGGCTTTGCTGGAATGGAAAACGGCGCGCCGCGAGAAGCAGCACGCCGTTTGATAAGGTTCGCTTTCGCGATTGACCTTAAATGTCTTTCAGAGCCGATGCCGGTCTGAAAGCCGCAGAGGTTTTCTCTTTGATCTTGATGGTCTCGCCAGTCGCAGGGTTGCGACCTTCACGTGCGCCACGAGTTTTCGCAACGAACGTTCCGAAACCAGCAATTGCCACAGAGTCACGGCTCTTCACCGCGCCTGAGATTGAATCAAAGACAGCGTCCACAGCGCGGCCGGCTTCGGCCTGAGACATGTCTGCTGCTTCTGCAACTGCTTTGGTCAGTTCACCCTTGTTCATTGGGCTCTCCCTTAGTTCAACGGCCCTAGTTGCCGTTGAGGGCCATTGTTCATGATTCGAATTGGCCGTGAATCCCGAAAACCCAATAAATACGGGCGATTCAGCGTTATTTTGCCAAAATCCACCCTTCTTCGGTGGTTATTTTGTGGATTTCTCCACCAGAGATTGAATCGGGTGGGCCGAAGGCTGAGGCCAGATTCCCGGCAGAATCGAGCGATTCCATGTGTTTTGAGAGCGTTTTGACCTGCGTTTCGTCCAGCGTTTCACCCGTTTTTGGGGTGAGTTCGACCGTGCTGGGATAGATTTCAGCGAGCACACAGGACGTATTTTTCAGGTCATTTGGGGTGAGTGTCTTAAAGCCGGTCTCAAACGGCCAAATCTGCGCGCCTTCTATACACTCTCTTATATAGGCCAGCGTTGGGAGGCCCAAAAGCGCCTGCGATCCGACCGAGCCAATGCCCGTCAATTGCCAGACCGATTTCGGGTTGGCTTTAAAGTTTGCGCGGATCCAGCGCTCGCAAATTCGGTGCTCGGGGAAAGCAGGGTCGCTTTTGAAATCGCCTTTCTTCATGGAAAGCGTTTTGCAGGCTTTGGTTTTCGTCGCGCCCCAAAAGGGGTGGGGGCCGCCTGTCATCGCGGCGTTCATCTCAGCCGCGATCTGGAACCGTGCATTGGAATTGTCTGCCCGCTCGATGGTCTGCGCTACGAGATGATCCTGCATGCGTTTCCATGGGGGGTGCGGCCCCTCCAAATTCAACGCATCTGCCGTGCCTGCCGGGTACCCCATTGCAAAGTCGAACCCGAGCAAAACTCTGTTTCCGCGTGCGATCAAACTCTGCGTTTGTTCCAGGATTAATTGGCGGGCGTCCAACCGGGTCGCCGGGTTGTACGTTCTGACACGAACATGCTGACGACGGTCTTTGGTGCAGACCGCGACCCAAATCGAATTTGGCCCGCGAACCGGTTTGGAAGCGGCGCTCCAATCGACAATAATGTAAGCATCAAAGAGACGCGCCATCGCCTAGAATTTTACGTCTGCCAAGGGCTCAAGCTCTTCGCATATGGCTTCCGTCAAAGCGTGTTCCTCTCTGATCGCATCAACCGCGCCTTCGCGAGACTCTCGCTTCTTTTCCAATTCTTCGAGCAGCCGGACCCGTTTTTCCGCCGAGAGGGTTTCGCCGTCCTGCAGCTCTCGTTCAAGATCCTTGATCTCGCGGCTTGTCTCAACCAATGCGACGAGCGGCACCATTTCGGTGAGGAAGTGGAGGTGGATGCGACGCCGCAATTCGACATTACGAATTTCGAACAGGCGTTCGCGGTTGCGCTCATAAATGCCTGCCTCGTTCAGCGCGGTTCGGAACAGTCTCACCGTCACGTCTCCCCAGCGTTCGCCGAGATCCATGGATGAGAAAGAGCGATCCAAAATCGAGTCGACCGTGGCAAGGATTTCACCAAAAAACCGTGCTGCGTCGCGTTCCCGTCGTTTTTGGCTCAGCCGATCTTGCACCAGCTCCGCAATCATCGCGCCGCCTGTTGCCAGGACTGCGCCAATGATAACGGCGAGGAGCGTGTCGAGATTGTCGATGAAGTCAAACGTGGACTGGCGCATAGCAAAGCTAGTCTAGTGCGAGTCCGAATTAGCTCAACTTGACCAGCATCTTCCCTTTATTCTGGCCCGAAAAGAGACCCATGAAAGCGGACGGTGCGTTCTCTACACCTTCCATGACGGTCTCTTCAAACTTCATCTGACCGCCCATAATCCAAGACGCCATATCCTTTTGGAACTCCGGCAACAGGTCGGCATGCGTGGAGACGATAAAGCCCCGAATTTGAAGCTGTTTTCCGACAATTTGGATCGCGTTGTTAGGCCCCGGACGCGGCTCGGTATCATTATATTGAGAGATCATTCCGCAGATTGCCATGCGAGCAAATGGGCGCGCACATTCGATCGCGGCTTGGAAATGATCTCCGCCGACATTGTCGAAGTAGACATCAATGCCTTTTGGAGCTGCGGCCTGGAGCGCGGCGAGCAAGCCCGCATAGTCTCCCGCGGCGCGGTAATCGATACATTCATCCGCGCCGAGCGATTTGACCAGCGCGCACTTTTCAGCGCCGCCCGCAGACCCGATCACCGTGCAGCCTTTGATCTTGGCGATTTGAACGACGGCAGACCCGACAGCGCCCGCTGCGCCGGAGACAAAGACAACATCGCCTTCTTTCAGTTCTGCCACTCGCAAGATGCCCGCATAGGCGGTGAGGCCGGGCATGCCGACAATGCCGAGAAAGGCGCTGTCTGGAAGGCCTGTATCACCTGGCAGCTTCTGCGCCATCACAGCTTCTGGCGCGGCCGTCCAAGCTTCGCGCCAACCGGCCATAGACTGAACCAAATCGCCTTCAGCATAGTCAGGGTGCGCAGACGCTGTAACGCGCCCGACAGCACCGCCTTGCAGGACTTCGCCAATTTGGAAGGGCGGGACATAGCTTTCGCGATCATACATGCGGCCGCGCATGTAAGGGTCGACCGACATCCACGAATTGCGCACTTGAATTTGGCCCGCTGTGGGCTCTGGCGCATCATTCGTGACCATCGCGAAATCATCCGATTGCGGCTCCCCGACAGGGCGTTTGGCGAGGGTCCAATCTTTAGAGGTGATCGCGGGCATGACGTATCCTTCCAATTGTTTTTTCTCATATTTGATCGCTTCCGCTTGGGAAGCAAAGGCCTGGCTTGTAAGAATTCGCAATGCCTTTTGATGGATCTTACAGACATGTTCAGTTGCGTCTTCGCCGCGCATAATGCGAAGAGCGAGCCGGAGAGTGGAGTATTTTAATGGGACAGTTGAAAACCGGCCTGATTGGTGCTGGCGTTTTCGGGGGCTATCATGCTGGGAAAATCGCTGCGTCTGAGCGTACCGATTTTGTTGGCCTGTTCGATCCAGATCAAGACCGCTGCGCGGCCCTCGCGGACAAACATGGCGTAACGGCCTTTGCGGCGCAGGACGCTTTGTTCGCCGGTGTGGACGCTGTCATTGTGGCGTGTCCAGCGACCTATCACGAGGTCGCCGTGCGTGCTGCGCTAGAAGCGGGCTGCCATGTCATGGTTGAAAAGCCACTGGCGCTGACCGGTCATGCAGCCGATCAATTGGCGCAGCTTGCAGATTCCAAAGGCCTGGTTGTTCAAGTTGGTCACCAAGAGCGGTTCGTACTGGAAGCGATGGGATTGTACGATATCTCTGAAGCGCCAACCCGGATCGAAGCGTGGCGGATGAGCCCGCCCGCACCGGATGGCCGGGCTGGCGATGTGTCTGTCATTTGGGACCTGATGACCCATGATCTCGATATGGTTGGCAAGCTGATGGGGCCAGCGATCAGCGTCGAGGCGACCGGCCGCAGCGCCCATACAGAGCATATTGATGAATCGACCGCGCGCTTGAGCTTCGCCATTGGCCAAGCCGAAGTGACGGCGAGCCGCTGCCATTCAGAGCGCGACCGCCGCATGGTGCTGACTTATCCATCTGGCACCATCGCGATCAATTTCCTGACACGTGAGATTGAAAACTCGACCCCGTTCGAGGTGGAAATCGATGTGTCTGATACTTTGCCCGATCCGCTGGGGACTGCGGATGAGGCCTTCTTTGCAGCTGCGCTTGGGGAGCAAGACTGCGCGATACCTGGACGAGAAGCGGCGCTTGCTGTGCATATGGCAGAGCAAGCTGAACTCTCGGCCCTGCACACGATAGGAGCTTAAACCCATGGCTTATACAGAGACGGACTCCCCTGAGCTCATCGATCTGCCTGCAGATGCGCCCATTCAGCTGTTTGATCTGAAGACGCAGCAAGCCTCGATCCGCCCGGCTTTGGAAAAGCGTTGGATCGATATTCTCGACCATGGCCGCTTCATTGGTGGTCCTGAGGTGACAGAATGCGAAGAGAAGCTGGCGGAATTTACCGGCGCCGCAGATGTTGTCGCGGTTGGCTCAGGCACGCAGGCTTTGGTCATGCCTTTGCTGGCCATGGGGATTGCTGAGGGCGACGCGGTCTTCATGCCGGGCTTTACTTATAATGCGACAGCGAACGCGATCCTTTTGTCCGGTGGATACCCGGTCATCGTCGATATCGACCCCAAGACGTTCAACATGGACCCGGCGGATCTTGTTCGAAAAATTGAAGCTGTGAAAGCCGAAGGGCGTCTCACCCCACGCGCGATCATGCCGGTCGATCTTTATGGCTTGCCAGCGGATTATACCGCCATTCAAGCCGTTGCCGACGCGCACAATCTGCGCGTCATCGCAGACGGTGCGCAGGCCTTTGGCGGCAAAGACAATGGCCGTTGGGTTGGCAATATCGCTGAGATCACGGCAACCAGTTTCTACCCGACCAAGACCCTGGGCGGGTATGGCGATGGCGGCGCGATCCTTTGCCAGGACAAAGACTTTGCTGACCGCATGCGCTCCATCCGTTGGCATGGAACGGGCGACAATCGCAAAGAGTCGATCCGCGTTGGGATCAATGGCCGCTGCGACTCAATCCAGTGCGCGGTGGTGGCTGAAAAGCTCGGTCTGTTCGAGGCTGAACGCGCGCGCCGGATTGCGGCAGCGAAGATTTACAATGAGCGCCTCGCCGGCGTCGTCGAGCATCAAACTGCGCTGGACGGTCAAGAAAACGGCTATGGCCTCTACACGGTGCGCGTCCCGAACCGGACAGATGTGCGCGCAAAGCTCGGCGAAGCCGGTGTGCCAAGCGGCATCTATTATGACATGGCAATCCACCAAATGCCGGCCTTTTCCCACTTGGCCGAGCCAGGCAGCCTGCCGGAATGCGAGAAGGCGGCCGAAGAGTCTCTGAGCTTGCCGATGCATCCTTATCTGTCTTCGGACCAAGTGAATAAGGTCTGCGACGTGCTGATCGAGGCGGTGAAGGGGTAGGGGTTCCCGGGCTTGACCCGGGACCTCCCTCAGAGCTTCCGGACATGCTGAACGAGATCCCGGCTTTCGCCGGGACGATCGGATGTTGTCTCTCTAAATCGATCCCGCAGGTCTTGTCCCCGCGATCTTGGTAAGACATCTTACTTCACAAGATCACAATCATAAGCGGAGGACATGATGGCAGGCACACGCGACTATAACGGGTTAGAGCTCGACCAGCCGGGGCGCGGACGGATCTACAATTCTATTCTAGAGACCATCGCCAACACACCGCTCGTACGCATTCCGCGGATCAGCGAAGAAGAGGGCCTCAAGAGCGAGCTTCTTCTGAAGCTTGAATTCTTCAACCCGCTGGCCAGCGTCAAAGACCGGATCGCCGTCGGCATGATCACTGCGCTCGAGAGAGACGGCAAGATCGGTCCCGGCACCACCTTGGTGGAGCCAACCTCCGGCAATACCGGCATTGGCCTCGCTTTTGTCGCTGCCGCCAAGGGCTATCGCTTGATCCTCACCATGCCGGAATCCATGTCGATTGAGCGGCGCAAGATGCTCTCCATTCTTGGCGCGGAGCTCGTCCTGACCCCAAAAGAAGAAGGCCTTGGTGGCACGCTCCGCAAAGCCGATGAGCTTCTGGAGAGCATTGATGGTGCGGTCATGCCGAGCCAGTTCTCGAACCCAGCCAACCCGGCCATTCACGAGGCCACAACCGCTGAAGAGATTTGGACTGACACTGGCGGAAACGTCGATGCGATCGTCTCTGGCGTCGGCACTGGCGGCACGTTTTCAGGTTGCGCGCGGGTTCTCAAAGCCCGCAACCCCGGCCTTAAAATGTTTGCCATCGAGCCTGAAGGCAGCCCTGTCTTGAATGGCGGCGAGGGCGGGCCGCATATGATCCAAGGCATCGGCCCAGGCTTTGTCCCCGACAATATGTCTCCGGACTTGATGGATGAAGCGATCAAAGTCTCGAATGAAGAGGCCTTTGCGGCGGCCCGTCGCTTGGCGCGAACCGAAGGCATTCCCGTCGGCATCTCCTCTGGCGCGGCTTTGACCGCCGGGCTGAATGTCGCCAAACGCCCGGAGATGGAAGGCAAGACCGTGGTTGCAATCATCCCGTCTTTTGCAGAGCGCTACCTCTCGACCGCTTTGTTCGAGGAGGCGTGAATGCACTTCTCGAAAGATACGCCCGCCGTCGTTACGGGCGGCGCCTCGGGTCTTGGCCAAGCCACCGCGCGGGCCTTTGCCGCCGCAGGCGTCCCGGTCGCCATATTCGACATTAATGACGAGATGGGTGAGCAGACCGCCAGCGAGATCGGCGCCACCTATCATCATGTGAACATTCTTGACGAAGACTCTGTGATTGCTGGCTTCGAGGCGGCCCGCTGTGCCCATGGCCAGGAGCGGATCTGCGTCCATTGCGCCATGGCCTCGACGCGCGGCAAGACGCTCGCCTTCGATAAAGAGACTGGCGGCTATAAACGGCTCGACACCGAGACCTATGCCAAAGGGATTGCCGGGGTGATGATCGCGTCTTACCGGGTCGCGTCGCTCTCGGCGCTCGGCATGTCCTCGGCTGAGCCGATGGAAGATGGCGAGCGCGGCTGCATCACCATGACCGCCTCTGTCGCCGCCCAAGACGCGCAAATCGGGCAGGTGGTGTATGGCTCTGGCAAGGCTGGCGTGAACGGGCTTGTCCTTCCCATGGCGCGCGATTTGATGAATGTCGGCATCCGCGTGAATTCGATCATGCCGGGGATCTTTGCGACCCCGCTCATGCTCGGCGCGCCGCAAAATGTGCTCGACAGCTTGGCGGCGTCCGTGCCGTTTCCAAAGCGCTTGGGTAAGCCGGAAGAGTTCGCGTCCTTGGCTTTGGAGCTTGCTCGGAATTCTTACTTCAACGCGCAGACCATTCGCTTGGATGGCGCGATCCGCATGGCGCCGAGATAAGGGGGCGATATGGGGCGGGGTTGGCCGTCGGCGGTCCCAAATAGTTGACTTGTCATCCCGGCCGCAGCGAAGCGAAGAGCCGGGACCTAGGGTGGCTGGGTCCCGGATAAGTGCTGCGCACTTTCCGGGATGACAAACCATGTTGGCGCCCCCCCCAAAACCGAAACGCAACCTAAACAATGACCCTTCACGCCCCCGGCTGGCGCAATCCGCAAGCTTCATACAGCGCTTTGAGTTCCGATACGCTACCGCACTTAATCTTTGGGACTGGCACGGGGTCGATCATCCTGGCATATTTCACGCTATTGCTCGGCGTTTTGAACAGGATCCAGTCGATCATTTCCCACTTCACATATTCTGGTCCGCCGTCGAGCGAGCCCGCGCGGGCGGTTGGCTTGCTGAGGCTCCGCTTGATGTAACGGGCCAGGCGCAGCCATCGATTTGAGGTCAGCAGGATGATGCCCGTCGCGCGCTCCAACCTTTGCGGCATGAGACGCGAATAGTTGCCATCCATCACCCAGCGGTCACGTATAATCGCTTCATCATGCAGCGCTTTGAACTCGGCCTCTGATCGCGCTTGCCAGTCAGTGTTGGGCAGATGCTGCAGCTGGTCTAGGTGCACAACCGGCAGGTTCGTCTGTTCGGAAATCGCGATCGCCAATGTCGACTTGCCCGCATTGGACGGCCCGAGCACTATTATTCGATCACCAAGTTGGGGCAATGACAACATCGTCGCGGGTCCTCATAGCGTTGCGGACCGGCGTTCCTATTGGTCTCTCATACGGGCGTCAATTGCGCGTTCAGATTTCCGCTTTGTTTTGATGAAATGATGGCCCGTTTGGACGCCGTATTCCCGCTCTCACCTCGCTGTGTGCAGATAGTGTTAGGCAGAGGGCCCATTTGCGACTAACTGCTTGTCAATTGAGCCTCGCTGTCCAACCTGGACGAGGCGAGACGCTTCAATGGCATGTGAAAGTCCAATAATGAAAACCGAATTTGAGATTGCTGCGCCGCTCGCAGAGGCGCTTGCCAATAAGGGATATGAAACCCTGACCCCGGTCCAGGAAGCTGTCCTGGATCCGGCCTTGTTCGGTCGCGATTTGCTGGTTTCGGCTCAAACCGGATCTGGAAAAACCGTTGCTTTTGGGCTTGCGCTGGCCTCATCGATTTTGCAGCAGGCCCCGCGTTTGCCAGAGGCTGAATATCCCGCCGCCCTGATTGTGGCGCCGACGCGCGAGCTTGCCCTGCAAGTGACCAAAGAGCTGCAATGGCTCTACGCGCCAGCCGGTGGACGCGTGGTGTCATGCATTGGCGGGGTCGATATTCGCGACGAGCGCCGCGCGCTGGCAAAAGGTGCGCACTTGGTCGTCGGGACGCCGGGGCGTCTGGTCGACCATATCCGGCGCGCGTCTCTAGACCTCAGCCAACTCAAATCGGTTGTTTTGGATGAAGCGGACGAGATGATGGATATGGGGTTCCGAGAGGAACTCGAATACATCCTCGATGCGGCCCCCGAAGATCGCCAGACCCTGATGTTCTCGGCCACGGTTTCAAAACCCATTGCCCGGCTGGCCGAGACTTATCAGAATGATGCAAAACGCTTGAACACGATCTCTACGCAGTCGGCGCACAGCGATATTGCCTACCAGGCGATGACGGTCATTCCATCGGATGTGGAAAAGGCGGTGATCAATACGCTTCTCTTCCATG
>JBCBDI010000091.1:0-9586 GCA_038529885.1 Pseudomonadota bacterium | reverse complement strand
GAAATAGTCGCCGCGATCTTGCTTGGAGCCGCGATACTTAAGCACCTGCGGAGCGTCGTGATCACGCCGGATCAAGATGTACGGAAACGACTTGTCATCGCGCAGCAGAATGTTGAAGCGCGGTTTCAGCGACTTGATCAGACTGGCTTCCAAAAGCAGGGCCTCGGTCTCGCTTTCGGTGACCACGAATTCCATCCGCGCCGTCGCCAGGATCATCGCGGCGATGCGCTGCGTGTGACCGCCAATCCGCGTATAGGACGACACGCGCGCTTTGAGGCTCTTCGCCTTGCCGACATAGAGCACCGTCTCGTCTTCGCCGAACATGCGATAAACGCCGGGTTTGGCTGGCAGCCGCGAGAGATTGTCTTTGATGACATCCACACCGCGCTTGCGAGGCATAAGATCCGGAGAATCGGGCATGCGCCCAATTTAGGGGGCGATCGCAGGAAAGCCTAGAGCTGGAACAGTGAGCTATATGCACCCGGCGTATGGTCGAACATTACATTGCCGATCAAAAGCACAATACCGACCAGCACAACAGCGCCGACGAATTGCCGTCCAAGACTGCCCGGATTGTACTTGCGACGCGCCCGCGCGACGATCAGGTAGACCAGGAACAAGATGAACAAGCAGAGGGCAAACACACGCTCCGGCATGCTGAGGTCAATAAAATACTCTCGAACTTCGCTCATATAGAAGCCGACCTCGCCCATGAACTCCTCATAGGCGCGGCGATAGATATCTGAGTTTCCATTTCGTCCAAAAAACATGGCGTCCGTCCTTGGCCCCTCAGCCAATGCGTATCCATAGCGTGAGGAGGTCAAATTAAGCCTAATCGGATCGATGAAATTTGCTTCATCTCATATTTTTAATGTGCCGCTTGCCCCCGCGCCAATTGGGGCTTACAGCAGCGGCTTCAGAATTGGAGATAGAGCCATGGCCAGCCCCCTTTCCCTTAGTGATGCCGTCAATCGCGTTGCCCCATCTGCGACCATTGCGGTGACTACCAAAGCCGCTGAATTGAAGCGCGCGGGGGAGAATGTGATTGGCCTTGGTGCGGGCGAACCAGACTTCGATACTCCGGACCATATTAAGCAAGCCGCGATTGACGCGATCCAAGCTGGAAAGACCAAATATACGCCGGCTGACGGCCTTCCAGAGCTCAAAGAAGCGATCTGCGCCAAGTTCAAGCGCGACAATGATCTGTCCTATGAGCCGTCGCAAGTGCATGTTGCGCCGGGCGGTAAGCCCGTCATCTATAACGCGCTGGTCTCAACCCTAAACCCGGGCGACGAAGTCGTGATCCCCGCACCCTATTGGGTAAGCTACCCGGAAATGGTGAAGCTGTGCGGCGGCACACCCGTCATCGTGTCCTGTGGGCCGAACGCGCAGTACAAACTGACACCAGAAGCCCTCGAAGCGGCGATCACGCCCAACACGAAGTGGTTGATCCTAAACTCGCCGTCCAACCCGACCGGGGCGGCTTATACAGGCGCAGAATTGAAGGCCCTGGCCGACGTCTTGATGCGCCACCCGCAAGTCTGGGTGCTAACCGATGATATGTATGAGCACCTCGTCTATGATGGCTTTGACTATAAGACGATCGCGCAGGTCGAACCGGGCCTCTATGATCGTACGCTAACGATGAATGGCGTCTCGAAAGCCTATGCCATGACAGGATGGCGGATCGGCTATGCGGCCGGACCGGCGGAGTTGATCAAGACGATGCGCAAAGTCATCAGTCAGACCACGTCGAACCCAAGCTCGATCTCGCAATGGGCCGCAATTGCGGCTCTGAACGGCTCGCATGACTTTCTGCCAGAGCGCAATGCCGTGTTCAAAGCCCGCCGCGATATGGTGGTTGCCGAGCTCAACAAGGCTGAGGGTCTATCCTGCAGCACGCCGGAAGGCGCGTTCTATGTCTATCCGTCTTGCGCTGGCGCGATTGGGAAGACGGCCCCGTCTGGAAAGGTGATTGAGACCGATACGGATTTTGCGTCAGAACTGCTTGAGCAGGAAAAAGTCGCGGTCGTGATGGGCGAGGCTTTTGGTCTGTCGCCCGCCTTCCGGGTCTCCTATGCGACGTCGACCAAAGCCTTAGAAGACGCTGTGGCTCGTATTCAAAATTTCTGTAGCAGCTTGAAATAGCGCGCATCTATAGAATTTCTCTATATCACGCAGTTTGAATTCCAATTTGTATGACCGCTTTCAGTGCCCACCTCTGGGGCATTGAAAGAAGGAAGACTTCGATGGAAATGGAAATTGGAATTTCAGAGCAAGATCGCGCGAAATCCGCGGCAGCTCTTCGCCGCCTGCTTGGCGAAACCTATGCGCTCTACATCAAAACGCACGGCTATCATTGGAATGTCACCGGGCCCCGGTTTTCGTCTCTGCATGAGCTGTTCATGACGCAATATACAGAGCTTTGGGCCGCGTTAGACGAGCTCGCAGAGCGGATCCGGTCACTCGGACACTTCGCGCCAGGGTCTTCGGCGGAAATGATGGCGAATGCGTCAATTGAAGGTGACGAGAACATTCCGAACGCCGAAGCCATGGTCGCCAATCTCGCCCTTGGTCATGAGGCCGTGGCCCGGGCAGCGCGTGAGGGCATTCAAATCGCCAGCGAGGCGGGCGATGACGTGTCAGCAGATTTGATGACGCAGCGCGCAACCATCGCCGACAAAACGGCCTGGATGTTACGCTCTAGTCTCTAATTGTAGAGGTCTGAGCTGCCCGCTTGGGCTTGGAAAAGACGATAGCAATTTCGCCCTTCATTCTTGGCTTCATAGAGCGCAAGATCCGCAAATTTCATCAGGGATTTGGTGTCGCCTGCGTGCAATGGTGCGCAGGCGATGCCGACAGACGCTGTTGCGTTCAATTCCAGGCCGCCAATCCGATAAGGCCGAGCGAGCGCTGAAATGATGCGGGCCGCAACCAAGCAAGCATCCATCGGATTGGTCACATTTTGTGAAACCACAACAAACTCATCTCCGCCAAGCCGAGCCGCCCAATCTGAGCCGCGAATGGTTTTCTTGATGCGTTTGCCAACCATGTTGAGAAGCGCGTCCCCGGTTTGGTGACCAAATGTGTCATTGATGGTTTTGAAATTATCCAGATCGATCGTCAGAAGGGCGACGTTCTCGTCCTCTGCGCTTTTTGCCATCTCGCGCTCAATCCGGTTCTGAAACGCATAGCGATTGGCCAGACCCGTCAGCATATCATGCTCGGCCATGTGCTTGAGCCGCCCTTGCGTCTCAATCCGTCGGGTCACATTGGTGCCGACGCCAAGATAGCCAACAATATTGCCCGATCGGTCATAACGCGGCGTGCCCGAAAGCGAGATGTAGAACCGTTCATTGTCTGGGCCTTTAAACACAGACAGAATATCGGAATAGGGGCGAACTTCGCTGAGCGCGCTCAGCATTTTCTGCATCTCCGCCTCATCGAGCTTGATCACATCCAGATAATGACGCCCCACAATGCGGTTCACGTCTGGCGTGATGGTCTTCATCATCCGACCACCGGCTGTAATCACAACCCCTTCCAGATCGGTTTCCCAATAGAGATCTGTCGCAAAATCAGCGAGATGAGAGAGTTGGCGCTCGGCAATTGCGCCTGCCTCTTCGTTGCGCCGGTCCTCACGCAGCACGAGATAGATGAAGACCAAAGAGACGACCAAAATGATCGCCGATTCAACCAGCATTATTTCGTGACTGAGCTTATAGATCGCGGCGTAAGCCAGGAAAGCGAGTTCCAACAAACCGAGAATCGCAACGGCGATTAAAGCGACGGATATCCGCGCGCGCCGCTTCGGCCGGGAGGGTGCAGCTGAACCGCTCATCCGACCACTAAACACGTTTAAGTTGATTTTTTCTTATCTTATCAAAGGCGTTCAGCGTCGGCCAAATAAACGTTCAATATCCGCGAGCTTAAGTTCTACATAAGTCGGTCGCCCGTGATTGCATTGACCGGAATGCGGCGTCTCTTCCATTTGCCGCAAAAGCGCGTTCATTTCATCCGCATTGAGACGCCGCCCGGCCCGCACAGACCCGCGACATGCCATATTGCCCATCACCTCTTCAAACCGCTCTTTTAGCGCAAGACCGGCATCATATTCGGCCAAATCATCAGCGAGATCTTGGATCAGCCCCGCCACATCCATCTCGCCAAACAAAGCCGGGGTCGCGCGCACACAGATCGCACCTTTTCCGAACGGTTCGATTTCCAAGCCAAGCTGAGCCAGCTCTTCGCTGCGTTCTAAGACCCGCCCCGCCTCGTCTTCTGCCAGTTCGACAATATCGGGGATGAGGAGAGCTTGGCGTTTGACCCCGCCTTCGGCCATTTGCCGTTTCATGTCTTCATAGACCAAACGCTCATGTGCCGCGTGCTGGTCGACAATCACGATGCCGTCTTCTGTCTGCGCCACAACATAAGTCTCGTGGAGCTGCGCCCGTGCGACGCCCAATGGATAATCGGTCTCCGGCGCTGCCGGCACCGCTTCGACTCGGGCAGAAAGCCCGCCCTCATAAGCGCTTGGCGGCGGCGCTTGGACGGGCGCGCCAAGTGATGGCGTCGATGTGGGCGGCGTATACGGCGCTGCGGGTTGAGGAGACGGTGAGCGATCTGCCCACAACGTGCTCGGCCGGAAGACATCGGCTTGCACTGGTTCAGCTTGCGCCTTTCCGAGCGCCGCTGATGCAACCGTGGTGCTCGCCCGGTGCCCGGCGGCCGCGAGCGCATGTCGCAGCGCGCCAATGATCAGGCCGCGCACATTGCCAGCATCGCGAAACCGCACTTCGGTCTTCGCCGGATGCACGTTGACGTCGACATATTCAGGATCGAGATCGACAAACAAGGCGGCCATCGGGTGGCGGTCTCGCGCCAGGAAATCCTGATAGGCGGCGCGTATGACACCGTTCAGCATTCGGTCTTTGACGGGGCGTCCATTCACGAACAGATATTGGCGTTGAGCATTGCCGCGATTAAGCGTCGGCAGACCCGCAAATCCAGATAAACGCACACCTTCGCGGTCGGCATCGATTTCAAGCGCGTTCTCGCGAAAGTCCCGCCCCATAATCGCGCCGAGCCGTTCAAGACGCCCTGCGGCTGTGTCAGGATGCGCCGCATATCGGAAAATCGAGCGGCCATTGCTCTCAAGCTGAAACGCGACATCGGCGCGCGCCATAGCAAGGCGCTTCAGCGTGTCTGTCACGGCAAGCGTTTCAGAACGTTCTGACTTCATGAATTTGAGCCGGGCCGGCGTCGCGTGAAAGATATCCCGCACTTCAATCCGCGTGCCCGTCAGACCCGTCCCCGAAAACGCAGCCGGTTTCGGGCCCTCGATCCGGCCAGCTTCTACATATAGCTCCGCCGCCTCTTCTCCGGCCGCTCGCGAGGTCAGAGTCATTCGACTGACCGAACCGATGGATGGCAGAGCTTCGCCGCGAAAGCCCATGGTGTGAATATTGAGTAGATCGATGCGTCCATCCGCGCCAGGGCGCAATTTGGAGGTCGCATGGCGTTCCAGCGCGAGCAGCATATCTTCACCGCTCATGCCGCAGCCATCATCTTCGACGATTAAGCGCTTAAGCCCGCCGCCTTCGATTGTCACTTTGATCGCATGGGCGCCGGCATCCAGCGCATTCTCGACCAGTTCTTTAATGGCCGCGGCGGGCCGTTCGACAACCTCGCCTGCTGCGATGCGATTAATCGCGTCGGGCGGCAATTGGCGAATGACCGGTCGAGAGGGAAGCGAGGCGCTATCGGGCATGGACTCAAGGTAAGAGGTCTCAGCGATTCGCGCCAGACGAAGCGTCCACAAAAAAACGGCCGCAGCGACCGTTCTTCAAATTCGAAAACTCGTTCTGGCTAAAGCGCGAGTTGGAACAGCACGATTAAAAGCTGAACGAACAGAGCAAGGCCGGATAGCGCCACCACGGTCGCCACCCAGGCGCCGCCAAAGCCCATACCAAGGCCAATCACGACACCGGCACCGGCGCAAACCACCAAGGCGACAAGCCATGGCATTCCCATGGACAGCGTGAAGGTCGCATAAGCCAGCATTAGCAGCGTAATAATCGCGCCCCAAGCTCCTGCCTTCATTGTGCCGACATACATGCTCTTTTGAGCATCGATATTCATTTCGCCGCGCGTATAGTCACCAGCCGCCATTTAGGCCTCCAATTCAGTCCCGCCCGTATTTATCCAGGTCAACAGCGGCGTCAAGCGCAGTCTATGTCGCAGCGGCAGTGCGCGTGGTCAGCTCTTCCCATTCGCTGCGATATACGTCAGGGTCTCGTCAAAGGCGCCGTTCGAGAGCGCTCTGGGAGACATTCATGGGCGCTGTACCCACGACGGCCAATGACGAAGCGGCCGAAGGTGCGACTGGAAATGCTCTGGGGCTGAAAGGCATCGCTTGGGCGATCTTCGAATGGGCGCGTAACCCCTATTACAATGTCATCGTCATCTATGTGTTCACGCCTTATTTCGCGCGCGATGTCGCCGGGGGTGGCGCGGCGGGTCAAACCATTGTCGCGAACACGATCGCCGCAGCCGGCATCACAATGGCCTTCCTCGCGCCCGTTTTGGGCGTGGTCGTGGACAAAGGCGGCGGCAAAAAGCTGTTTATCTTCATTGTCCTTGCCATCATGGGCGTCTGCTCTGCGGCGCTCGGCTTCATTCTGCCCGGCGTGCCGGGGGCTGTTGGCATTGGCATGTTCCTGCTCGCGACGGCCTATTGCTGCTACACAATCTCAGAATTGCTTCACAACGCTTTGCTACCGGCGGCCGGAAGTCCGAAAGCGCTGCCGATGATCTCAGGCCTCGGCCTCGCCTTCGGCAACATCGCGGGCGTCATCATGCTGTTGAGCTTGATTGCGGCAAGCTATTTGATCCCCTGGGTACAGACGGTTCCGGGCGGGGTTGGCCCGCTGTCTGGTCCAATCGTCGCTGTTTGGCTCGCCATCTTTATCATCCCCTTCTTCCTCTTCATGCCGGACCATTATGGGAGTCTCGGTAGCTGGCGCAAAGGCGCGGCTGAGACCTTCACCCCGCCAAACTTCAAGCTCTGGGGCGGCCCGAAAGGGCTAAACTATCTTTGGTCTGGCCCGATCAATTCGTTCAATTTCATCGTCAAGAAATTCCGCGAGTCGCCGAATGTGATGAAGTTTTTGTTGGCGCGGATGATCTATGCGGACGGGATCGCTGTGCTTCTAACCCTGGGCGGCGTTTATGTGGCTGGCGTCTTGGGCTGGAGCCTGACGGAAGTCATGATTTACGGCATCCTCGGATCTTTGATTGGCGCACTGGGCGGTGTGGTTGGCGGCGCCTTGGACGGGTGGCTTGGGCCCAAACGCGCCCTGATCGTCGAGCTTAGTGCGATCCTTATCATGCTGGTGATCCAGCTATCGATTACGCCAGAGGCGCTTTTCTTCGGTCTGGTCCCAGCTGGCCAGGAGATCTGGACCGGGTTCGGATCGGGCCTGTTCACCGCATTGTCCGATGTCGTCTACTTGATGCTGATCGTTCCGACCGCGATTTCCTTGGTCGCTTGCATCTCGTCCAGCCGATACATGTTGGTCCATATCTCGCCGCCCGAACGCATTGGCGAGTTTTTCGGGTTCTATGCCATGGCCGCAAGCGTCACGGTTTGGATTGGACCGCTCGTGGTCAGCGTCATGACCGCCGCATTTAACGATCAGCGGATCGGGTTTTCTGGGGTTGGCCTGCTCTTCATCGCAGGTCTCATCGGCATCGCCTTTTTTGTTGAAGCCGACAAAACGCCGGAGCATCTAAAAGCGAAAGCAGCCGATTAAGGCGAGTTATACGCGCAGGTAAACGATCCGGCTGTGCGGTCCCGGGCGATGGAGTCGACCCGGCGCGGACGCAGATAAAACTTGTCCGTCAACGCCTTCGACGATTGGAAGAAAAAGCCAATGTCTGAGGCATAATCATACTCAATCTCGGCCATGATGATCGTGCCGTCAGTTGGGATCAAATTGGCTGGGATCGTGACGATTTGATCAACAGGAAGAGCGGGCAGGTTACAGCCATCGCTCCACGCGACTTTTACATTGCCGCTATCTTCGTAGAGGCTGGTGATGCGCATCCGCGACTTGGTCATATCATTGGGCTGCATAACCATGCGGGTCGCTTCAAAGATATCGGTCAGCTCAGCATTGGTCACCGTCGAAGCCCGCGATGTGAGGTCGCCGAGCGCTGCGGTCGCGCCAGTGACTTTACGATCCAGCGTCATCATCAAAGAGAGCTCAATACAGCCAAAATAGATCATCGCCATTAGCGGCGCGATCAGAGCAAACTCAACAGCCGAGATGCCCTCTTCTTGGCGTAGAAAACGCTTAAATTTTGCAAGCGGTGTAACACGCATTGTCTTCATCCCCTTACGGCGTCGTCGGCGGAACCGTCACGCTTGAATTGCCGAATGGCTCATTGCGGAACGCGATGGTTGCTTGCAAGAGACGACGGTCCCCACTCATATTTGCCAATGGCTTACTCATAAGCGGGATCATCAGGTCCCACTCATAGAACACGCGGATCACAACGATCTGGTTCTGTGCGCCAGGCGTGAAAGTAAAACCACTATCGTCCAAGTCACCCGTCGCTGGGTCGATTGGAGATGGATTGGCTGTACCGGCAAAGCTGCCAAATGTTTTGACATCAAGCTTCAGACGGCTGTCGCAGGTCATCAGGTCAAACAGTTCAGCGCAAACCGCGCTTTTAAACTGCGTCTGGCCGAAGCCCGCTTGTTGGAATTGTCCAGTCTTGATCGCGCGCGCCGCTTCATTCGCGCCGTGTTCCAGCACGGATGACATGATGAAAATCACGCAGACCTCTAAGAGTCCGAAAATCAAGAAAAAGAAAGGCACCGCGATGAGCGCGAATTCAACCGCGGCAATGCCGCGCTTGTCACTTGCAAACGCTTCGAAACGCTTTTGCCATTTGGGAGCAAAATGTCCCGGGATGGGTAGAGTGCGCATGCGGAGCTCCAACGGATTAATCAAACCTCAAACGGGGTCATAGCAAATCGTGTTTTCTGGAGCGTTCACAAGACCTGTGAAATTTGCGCAAAATCTGCGGCATTGCGAGGCCTTTACCTTGCCGCATTCAAAGGCCAAATGGGGCAATTAGTTTGATGCAGGAATTTCGGGCATGACCCACAATCCGATCCGCCCCTGGCGCAATATTGACCGGCGTCAGTCGCGGCAAATCATGGTCGGCAATGTTCCGGTTGGCGGCGGTGCGCCGATCAGCGTTCAGACCATGACAAATACGCCGACCCCTGATGTCAGAGCGACCCTAGCGCAAATTGAACGGGCGGCTGAAGCGGGCGCAGATATCGTCCGCGTGTCTTGCCCCGATGAGGCGTCAACTGCAGCATTTTCAGCGATTTGCAAAGGGTCGCCTGTCCCGCTCGTGGCAGATATTCACTTTCATTATAAGCGCGGAATTGAAGCCGCCGAAGCGGGCGCCGCCTGCCTACGGATCAACCCCGCCAATCCGAATAGAGCAACCGTTGTTGCGTGCGGCCGAGACAACTTCTTTGACGCGGTCCGCTGAGCCGATATTG
>JBCBDI010000090.1:0-9636 GCA_038529885.1 Pseudomonadota bacterium | reverse complement strand
TTAAAACCTATCCACAGCAACCACTATATGTTGATTGCCTGTGGATAGGTTTTAACCTATCGCCAAGTGCCGAGTCAGGTCTTAAATGTGCGGTCATGGCTGATACATCCCATTCCCTCATTTCGCCTCCCAAACCACGCACCTATGGGGCCGTCAACTGGCTTGGCTTGTGGACGCTGTATAAGCGAGAAGTGGGCCGTTTTATGAAGGTCTGGATGCAGACCCTGCTCGCCCCGGTCGTCTCCACCTTGCTATTCATGACCGTGTTTAAACTTGCCTTCGGCAATCGCGGCGAACTGACCGGCGACTTTGCCGGGCTGGACTATAATAGCTTCCTCGCGCCCGGCTTGATCGTGATGGCGATGTTGCAGAACGCGTTTCAAAACTCTTCGAGCTCGCTCACCATCGCCAAAGTCCAAGGCAGCCAGGTCGACTTTCTGATGCCGCCTTTGTCTCCCCTAGAGCTGACGATTGGCTTCATCTTCGGCGCTGTCACGCGCGGGATCATGGTCGGCGCGATCGCCGCCATTGGCATTCACTTTAGCGGCCTCGCGGATCTCTCGGTGGTGCACATCTGGCCCGTCATTTGGTTTGGCCTGATGGCGACCATCTTCCTCGCCGCGATTGGGGCCATGGGCGGCATCTGGGCCGATAAGTTTGATCACCTCGCTGCGGTCTCGAACTTCGTCATCGTTCCGCTCACTTTCTTGTCTGGCACGTTTTACGACATCAATGTCTTGGTCGAGCCGTTTAAATCCGCTGCCTATTTCGATCCGATCTTCTTCCTCATCGACGGCTTCCGGTTCGGCTTTTTGGATGCGGCCAATTCAAATGTGATGACCGGCATGCTGGTCAGCGGCGCATCCGCCTTTGTCGCCTCGGCAGGGGTCTGGTGGATGCTTCGGACCGGGTATAAACTGAAAGCCTGACCCGGGATGAGCGGAACTCAACCTGATCGGTAGACAAGAAGCCACCCCAACAATTGACCTAAACCCCCGATACCGCCAAACAGCCCCGCATGGCTGCGCTTCCCATCCTCACCATGACTGATGTCCGCCTAGCGTTTGGCGGCAAGCCCCTCTTTGAGGGCGTGACGTTTACCTTGGCCAAAGGCGAACGCGCAGCGCTTGTCGGCCGGAACGGAGCAGGAAAATCGACGCTGATGCGCCTCATTACAGGCCGCCATGAGCCCGATGATGGCGAGTTGTGGATCCATCCCGGCACCATCATCACCACCGTCGAACAAGAGCCTGATCTGTCCAGCTTTGAAACCGTACTCGACTATGCGACCTCGAGCGGCGCGGAAGCCTGGCGCGCGGAGGCTGAGCTCGGCCATTTTGGGGTAGGCCCAGACATGAGCCCGAGCATTCTCTCTGGCGGCCAAATCCGCCGGGCCGCGCTCGCCAAAGCCTTTGCGCTCGACCCGGATGTCTTACTGCTCGACGAGCCAACCAACCATCTCGACGTGCCGATGATTGAGACGCTGGAAACGCGCCTGATCGGCTTCAATGGCGCCGTGCTTCTGGTCAGCCACGACCGGCGCTTCATGGAAAATGTCACCACCAACACGCTTTGGCTTCGAGATGGCGTGGTTCTGAAGAGCCCAAAAGGCTACGGCGATTTTGAACGCTGGGCCGAGGAAATCGAAGAGGCCGAGATCCGCCAGCTCGAAAAACTCAAAACGCAATTGAAAGCCGAAGAGCATTGGCTGCAGCGCGGCGTCACCGGACGCCGAGCGCGCAATATGGGCCGTCTGCACAAGCTAAAAGCGATGCGGGCTGAAGCGGCGCGGCGCAAAGCGGCCATCGTTGCCCAAAAAGCCAAAGCCGGGATCAGCGCCGAAGAAGCTGGGCATCAATCGCGCAAAGTGATCGAGACATTTGGGCTAAGCAAAGCCTTTGAGGATCTAAAAATCGTCGAAGGCTTGGACTTCAAAATCCTGCGTGGCGACCGGGTGGGATTGATCGGCCCGAACGGTGTCGGCAAAACGACGCTGTTAAAGCTGCTCCTCGACGAGCTGCCGCGCGACAGTGGCAATGTGAAACTCAACCCGGCTTTGCGCATCACTTATCTCGACCAAACTCGAGACACCTTGCGCCCGAAGGATACACTCTGGGAAGCGCTCGCCCCGCAGGGCGGAGACAGTTTGATGGTCCAGGGCAAGCAGCGCCATGTCGCCGCTTATGCCAAGGACTTCCTGTTTAAGCCTGATCAGCTCCGCCAAGCCGTTGCGGCGCTGTCTGGCGGGGAACGCAATCGGCTGACGCTCGCCATCGCGCTCGCCCAATCGACCGATGTGCTGGTCTTGGATGAGCCGACCAATGATCTTGATATGCAAACGCTCGATCTGCTTGAGGACATGCTTCTCAATTTCGAAGGCACGCTGATCTTGGTGAGCCACGACCGGGCCTTCTTAGACGCGACCGTGACCTCCTGCTTGGTGCCACTCGGCGAGGGTGAATGGGTTGAAACCGCGGGCGGGTGGAGCGACGCGCAATCGCAGATCAAGGGCAAACCCGGCAAGGCCAAAAAGTCTGACCCGAAAACCAAAGCCGCAAAGCCAAAAGCGTCTGAGCCGAAGAAACAGACCAAGCTCAGCTTTAAAGATCAGCACCGCCTTAAAGAGGTCGAGGCAGCGATGCCTGCGCTCGAAGCGGAGATCGCAGAGCTTGAGCAGAAGCTTTCAGACCCGAACCTCTTCAATGACAATCCGGATGAGTTCACCCGCATCAACACGCGCCTCGAAGCCGCCCGCAGCGAGCTCGAACAAGCCGAGATGGATTGGATGGAAATTGAGGAGAAGAAGGAAGCGCTCGCGAGCTGAGCCCTAAACCTCAAACCAGCCGCGTTCGCGCATCCAAACGATAATCTGATCCGCAGCATCTTCCGCAGTCATCTCAACCGTATTGATCCGGATTTCTGCGTTCTCTGGTTCTTCATATGGGCTATCGAGCCCCGTGAAGTTTTTGATCTCACCGGCGCGAGCCCGCTTATAGAGGCCTTTCACATCGCGCTCTTCCGCCACTTCCAGCGGCGTATCGACAAAGACTTCGACGAACTCGCCTTCGGCCATCATATTGCGCGCCATTTGGCGCTCTGACCGGAAAGGCGAGATGAAGCTGACCAGAGTGATCAGTCCGGCATCGCTCATCAGCTTGGCAACATTCGACACCCGGCGAATATTCTCCACCCGGTCGGCATCGGTGAAGCCGAGGTCGCGGTTGAGGCCATGACGGACATTGTCCCCGTCGAGCACGAAAGTGTGCTTGCCCATCGCGAACAGTTTCTGCTGAAGCGCATTGGCAATGGTCGACTTGCCCGAGCCAGAAAGGCCAGTGAACCAAAGCACAGCTGGCTTTTGCTCTTTCTGCTGCGCGAGCGCGGCGCGGTCGACGTCAAGCGCCTGCCAGTGAATGTTGCCCGCCCGGCGCAGCGCGAAGTCAATCAGTCCCAGCCCGACCGTATTATTGTTCAGCCGGTCAATCAGGATGAAGCCGCCTGTCTCACGATTGACGTCGTACGGGTCGAAAGCAATCGGCTGGTCGAGACCAAGCGTGATGACGCCGAAATCATTGAGGCCCAGCGTCTTGGCGGGCTTGTCCTCGATCGTGTTCACATCGATCCCGAACTTGAGGTCGAGGATCGTCGCCGTCACCGTTTTGGCGCCAATTTTCAGCAAATAGCGCCGCCCGGGCAGCATGTCAGAATCCGCCATCCACAAAACGCGCGCTTGGAATTGGTCCGCCACTTCTGCCGGATCAGACGCCAAGCAAATGACATCGCCGCGCGAGGTGTCGACTTCGTCCGCAAAGGTCAGGGTCACTGATTGTCCAGCCACGGCTTCTTTGAGGTCGCCGCCATGCGCGACGATGCGCTCAATGGTGGTTTCTTTTGCGCTTGGCAGGGTTTTGATTTTGTCGCCGGGTTTGATCACGCCGGAAGCGACTTGGCCGGAAAAGCCTCGGAAATCCAAGTTGGGGCGGTTCACCCATTGCACCGGCATCCGGAACGGCGCGGAGAGGCGCGCATCATCGACCGGCACGGTTTCGAGATATTCCATCAAGCTCGGACCATCATACCAAGGGGTCTTGTCCGAAGGACCAGTAATATTGTCGCCTGCGAGCGCCGACATCGGAATGGCTTCGATCTCAATGCCTGAGGCAAGCTCTTCAGCAAACTCTAAGAAGTCGCGTTTGATGGTCTCAAACACGGTCTCGTCATAGTCGACCAGGTCCATCTTATTGACGGCGAGGACGAGTTTGCGAATGCCGAGCGAGCTGGCGATGAAGCTATGGCGGCGGGTCTGCGTGAGCACGCCTTTGCGCGCATCGATCAGCAGAATGGCAAGGTCAGCGGTTGAGGCGCCGGTCGCCATATTGCGCGTATATTGCTCGTGGCCCGGCGTATCGGCAACAATGAACTTGCGCTTATCGGTCGAGAAGAAGCGATAGGCGACATCAATCGTGATGCCCTGCTCGCGTTCCGCTGCAAGGCCATCCACGAGAAGCGCAAAATCGATATTCTCACCCTGCGTGCCTTGCTTTTTGGAGTCGCGCTCCAGCGCGTCCAGCTGATCTTCGAAGATCATTTTGGAGTCGTAAAGCAGCCGCCCGATCAAAGTCGATTTGCCGTCATCAACACTGCCACAGGTGATGAAGCGCAAGAGCGACTTGTTCTCGTGCGCGGCAAGATAAGCGTTGATGTCTTCGGCGATCAAAGAGTCGATATGGGCCATTGTTAGAAATACCCCTCTTGCTTTTTCTTCTCCATCGAGGCGGCCTGGTCGCGGTCAATGGTCCGGCCTTGGCGCTCCGAGGACGTGGTCAGGAGCATTTCCTGGATAATGTCTTCCAGCGTATCGGCGGTGCTCTCCACTGCCCCGGTCAGCGGGTAACAGCCGAGCGTTCTGAAGCGCACGAACTTTTCGACCGCAGTCTTGGCGAGCTCCGGCGGGACGCGATCATCGTCCAGCATGATTTGACTGCCTTCCCATTCGACGACTGGGCGCTTGGCGGCGTAATAGAGCGGCACAATCTCGATCTGCTCGCGGCGGATATATTGCCAGATATCGAGCTCGGTCCAGTTCGAGATCGGGAAGCAGCGAATGCTCTCGCCTTTATGGATGCGGGCATTGTAGAGGTTCCACAGCTCAGGGCGCTGGTTTTTCGGGTCCCAGCGATGTTCCGCCGTGCGGAAGGAGAAAACCCGTTCCTTGGCGCGGGACTTTTCCTCATCCCGGCGCGCGCCGCCAAAAGCGACGTCGAACTTATGCTTATCCAGCGCCTGTTTGAGCGCTTGGGTCTTCATAATGTCTGTGTGGACCGCCGAACCGTGCGTGAACGGACCAACGCCCGCCTCAATGCCTTCCCGGTTCGAATGGACGATCAAGTCCATGCCGAGTTCTTTAGCTTTGCGATCGCGAAACTCGATCATTTCGCGGAATTTCCAGGTCGTATCGACATGCATCAGCGGGAAGGGCGGAATGCTCGGATAGAAGGCCTTCATGGCCAGGTGCAGCATCACCGCACTGTCTTTGCCGACAGAGTAAAGCATGACCGGGTTTTCCGCCTCGGCCGCGACTTCGCGCATAATATGGATGGCTTCGGCTTCGAGCCGATCAAGATGGGTTAGGGAGGTCAACGTCACGCCTATTAATTAGGATACTCTCGTAAAATCAGCGCCTCATCTAGGGGTCGGTTTGATTGCGGACAACTGCGCACATGGGTTAGCATAGCTCAACGATGCCAGACCCTTAGACCTGCCGCAACGTCGTGGCTGGTGCGCGGCGGAATTAAATGGTCCAAGTATGGAAAATCTAAACTCAGCGGAGGGGATCTCGTGAGCGATCAAATGCAACAAATCGTGCTCAAGCAATATTGCGAAGGCCCCCCACAACCGAGTGACTTTGACGTGGTTGAAAAAGACGCGCCGACGCCAAATGAAGGCCAGTTTCGGGTCCGCCACATTTGGAACTCCGTCGATCCCGGCACCCGCTCGCGCCTCTCTGGAGGCGACAGCTATGCGGCCGCTCTTCCGCTCGGCAAGCCGATCGACGGGTTCAGTGTCGGCGTCGTCGATGCCTCGCAGCACCCGGATTATCCAGAGGGCACAAAAGTCTTCTGCGCCGGAGGATGGCGCACGCATACGATCCAGACGGGCAAAGGCTTTATCGGCAAAATCCCGGACGCTGTGCCCTTGCCGCTTTCGCTTTGGATTGGCGTGCTTGGCGTGCCGGGCCTTACCGCCTGGTTCGGACTGAAATCGGTTGCGAAATTTCAAGCCGGCGACCGGGTGCTGGTCACCTCAGCGGCTGGCCCGGTTGGCGCAACCGCCGGACAGCTCGCCAAAGCGGGCGGCGCGGAGCAAGTCGTTGGGATCGCGGGCAGCGACGCCAAGTGCCAGTGGCTGGTTGATGAAGCGGGCTTCGATGCCGCGATCAATTACAAGACCATCCCCGACCTAGACGCGGCCATCGCCGAGGCCATGCCAGATGGGGTCGATTTGCTCTTCGACAATGTCGGCAATGCCATGGTCAATCGGGTCTTGCCAAAGATGCGGCTGAACGGTCGGATTTGCATTTCCGGTCAGGTGGCCGATTATAATCTCACCCCAGAAGAGACCCCCGGCATCGTCAATACCAAGCCGTTCATCACGCACCGCGTCCTGATGCAGGGCCTGGTTGTCTTCGACTTTGCCCGAGAGTTTCCCACCGCGCTGAACGAGATGGCAACGCTGATCGGCAAAGGCGAGCTAAAGCTCAAAGAGGAGCGGTTCGAAGGGATCGACAAAATGCCAGAGGCCTTTTGCGGCCTGTTCCGGGGCGAAAATTTTGGCCGCCGCGTTGTACAAGTGAGCGCCGAAGACTAGCCTGCTGCAAAACGGGAGTGGGAAATGCAGTCTATCTGGAGCCTTTTCACCGCCATTTTGGTGTTCACCCTTTGCGCGCCGAGCGCCGTTGCGCAAGATGACCCGGAACTGCCGGCCATACCGGACCTGAGGACTGAAAGCGTCCACCCCGCCTGGGCGGATTTCGAACCTGAATTCACGCCTTATGTTTGCCCGTTCCATGCACAAGCGCCGAAATATGACCCGGACGAGTTTCGTTGCGGCTATGTCTTGGTGCCCGAAGATCGGACCAATCCAGACAGTCGGCTGATCAAACTCTCCGTTCTGAAGATTGCCTCGACCTCTGAGAACCTGGACAATCGCGCCGTCATTCGTCTCACCGGTGGACCGGGGGGTCCGTCCTTGAGCGCGGGCCGGATTATCGCTTATCAGCGCCCCGACACGCAGCGCTTTCGAGAGGTTGCGGACCTGATCTTCTTTGACCAGCGCGGGATTGGCTATTCCGAAGCGCATTTCTGCCGGGCCGTCCCCCGCGAGTTTCAGTTCGGTGTCAGCAGCGAAGAAGGCAAAGCGCTCAAAATTGAAGCCTTGTCCAAATGCGTCGCAGAAGCTCGCGCTGAAGGCATTGCGGTGGACGCCTACTCCACCTGGCAAAACGCCTTAGACGTACGCGATATTCGCCGCGCGCTGGGTTATGACCAATGGACTTTGTTCGGGATCTCGTACGGAACCGAACTTGGCCAAGCCGTGCTCGAAGTTGATGAGGCCGGTACCGATGCTGCCATTTTGGATAGTGTCGTGCCAGCCGATCCGAGAGATTCCGGCGGCTGGGGGGCCGTCGCTTATGGCTTCCGCTCAGCGCTCACGGCGATCAACGAGATCTGCGCCAATGATAAAGCCTGCGCGCGGGATGTCGGCGCGATGGACGAGCGTTTTATCGCGGCCTTCACGGCGTATGATGAGGATCCGCTCATCATAGACGGGGTCGATCATGGCAGCTTCTTAGATGGCCGCCTGGTCATGGATGGCGACTTGGCGGGCGGCGCAGTGTTCCAAGCGCTCTATATCGCGCAGCTCTATGGCGACTTCCCGAGCTTGCTGAAAGCTTTAGAAACCCGCGATGAAGTCGCCTTAAAAGCCTATGTCGAAGTCTTGGGTCGCGCGATTGATCACAGCGCCGGGAATGGCATGGAGCTCATCGCCAATTGTCGGGGCGCAGCGGTCGGTGACGCAGATAGCTTGGTGCAAATGCGGACGGACGAACCGCTGCTCTCGCAATGGGTCGATATCGTGTCATGGGATGAATATTGCCGGACCGTGTACAGGCTCGATTCAGACCCAGCTGTGAAGCGGCTCGAAACCGATGTCCCTATTCTGGTCGCCGCGGGTACAGTCGACCCGATCACACCGCCAAGCTTCAGCCAAGCCATCCTTCCCGGCCTGCCAAACGCGCAATATGTCGAGTTTCCTTATACCGGCCATGGGGCGCTGTTTACCGATTCAACTGGTTGTGGCGGTGACCTTTGGGTCGCCTTTGTGAGCAACCCAACAGAGCCGCTGGATACGTCCTGTCTGTCTCAGGTCAAAGCGCCGGTTTTCCTCACCCGCCTCATCGAAACCAAAGCGCCTTATGAATTGGCGCGGGGCATTCAGGCCGGCAACTATCCTATGCTCGTCATGATGATTGCAGGCCTGCTCGCAATCTCGCTCTTGGCTTTCCCGTTTGGCTGGGCGGCGCGCGCCATCCAAGGCAGCGAAACAGTGAAGCTCGCGTGGGCGAGACCGCTCGCTTGGGCGGGGGCGCTTGCTTCAATCCTGGCGCTCGTTCTCGCCATTACGCAAATCCTGAAGACCGCGACAGAGCATGCCATGGCGCTGCCGATTGGCGTTTTGCCAGCCGCAGGATGGTCGGTTTGGCTCGCGCTGCTAGGCTTTGGATTGACCGCTTTTGCGCTTTACCGCGCAATAATGAGCGGCGGGTTCGGACGCCAGACGATTGGCACGTCCATCGGGCTCTCTCTGACCTGCGCGGGCGCGCTCTATGTCCTGATCTTTCTCCTCTCCTTGGGTCTTGGACCGTTCTAGACGGCTTTCAAGAAGGTTAATGCGCGAGCGCCAATCCCGGAGGGTGCGCGAGCCTTATTTCAATGCTTATCGTCTAGAGTTCACCGCACAAGGGGAGCCCAGATCATGGCATCTGATTTTGACAATATTCGATCCAACCTGCGCCAACAGCAGCAGGCGCCAGAGCGCTCCTCCGGTCAATTGGGCTTCATTATCGCTTTGGTCGCGGTCATCGCGCTTGGCGGTGTAATTGGCTATTTGGCGCTCCCGAAAGACAGTGCCCCCCGCATGTCGTCCGCGTCGGAAACCGCCCCTGCGGCTAAGGCCGTGTCCAAATCTGACTTGAAAGAGATGCGCCGCGCCGAGCTGAACAAGTATCGCGAAACGCAAGTCACGCTGCTGCAATGCGTGAAGTCTCAGCGCAGCATGGAGTCGGTCTACAAGGCCTATTTGGCGCGCAATGCGAGCCTGCGCCAAGCGTGGTATGAAATCGATAGTCCCATGGATCGCTTAAACAAGCTCACGGAAATGAACCAGCTTGAAGCCACTGCCTATATGATGACCCGTGGCCGCGATGCACAACGGGACCTCATGAGCGACATCGAAGCCGATCTTGGATCGGCGCGCATGAAAATCGATCCGATCAAATGCGGACAATTGAACGCTCAAGTGCAGCGCCGCGAACTCGATTTGAAACCCATTCCGCTCAGCTAGTCCCGCGCGGTT